>CADAVI010000001.1 GCA_902791295.1 uncultured Bacteroidales bacterium
ACATTTCTGTTGTGCAAGAAATATGTACAATAAAATGAATTTTGTCGCTTTGCAAGCAAAATCCCACTAAACCCTATAGGTTGCGGATTTGAGGAATATAGTATATAATATGAGCGAGGACGGTGCTGATGGCATGGTCCTCGTTCTTTTTTCTTTTGTGCGATGTGTGCTTGCGGCCACTTCAGCTCTGCCTGTGCGTCGGTCGTCTTAGGGTTTAATCTGTTCAATCTGTTCAATCCGCTCAATCCGTTTCATCGTTCCGAAGGAACTTGTTTATATTAAACATACCGCTTCGCGATGATTGAGCAGATTAAGCAGATTTATCTGATTATAACTGATTGAACTGATGGTGCCTTTGGCACGGCGGAGAGGGTGAGTCCACAATTAATCTGCTCAATCCGCGCAATCCGTTTCATCGCCCCAAGGGGGCATGTTCAATAAAGGGCCATCGCCGTTTTCAGGCCACCCCGCATCCACTGTTATAGACTCCTCGCGTGCCCATCTAGTGGCGCACCGTGCGCAACGTTTATCGCGCACCCTGCGCAATAATAATAGCGCACCGTGCACAATTAATGTCGTGCACGGTGCGCTACTAGTTGCAAATAAAGTGTTGTAAATAGATGCTGCGGGGCAATTGGCAATTGCCCTTTACGTTGCTTCGCGAATGCCTGTCAGCGTGCATCGCGTCAGCCTAAGTCTCAATTCTCCAATTACCAGGGCAGTTTCGCAGGGTCGGCCGCTGTGTACATGTCCATGTTGAGGTGGTACTTCATCACCTGCTCCAGCGTAAAGTGGGGCGCAGGGCTGTCGGGCGGCAGGGGCTGTCCGGAGAACTGCTGGAAGTAGAGCAGGCAGGCGTCGCGCCACCACAGGGCGTCCTTGGCCTGACGCTCGAAGCGCCACAGCTGCTGCTCGTATTGGTCGGCGGGCACGTAGGGCTTCATGGCGCGCCATGTCTCTGCAAACTCCTGTGCCTGGCGCACGCCGCGGTCGTAGGTGTAGCAAAGGTTGTCCCAGAGCGAGAGGCCGTTGTGGAGCGTGTAGTTCCAGGGCACATGGTGGAACCACAGGAGCAGGTGCTCGGGGCAGGTCTCCATGTTGTTATATAGTGTGCGCAAGGGCTCGGGATACTGGCCCGCGTTGTTGGAGCCGGCATCGCCCTTGAGGCAAGGCTCGTTGTGGCTGGAGCGGTTGAAGCCCACGCCGATGGAGTCGGCGCGGTGGTAGAAGCGGGGCAGCCAGTCCTCGCGTGTGCCGCGTGGGGCATACCAGGGCTCAGGGCCGTAGTGGTGTCCGCCGGCGAAGATGTGGTGCAGGCCCAGCGGCATCATGTAGTCCACCACGGCCTCGCGGCTGCGCAGCAGGAGCTGTGTCATGGGGTTGATGAAGCGCGGGTCGGAGGTGTGGTAGTAGTCGTGCAGGAACGTCTGCGCGATGTTCTTGGACGAGGCTTTGGCGTCGTTGGCCAGACGTCCGAAGGCGTACCAGTTGGCCATGGCGAGGTCGTTGGCCGTCCAGTTGGGCGAGTCGCCGATGTTGGCCACGCCGGCTATGCCGATGAGGTTGGGGTAGAGGTCGGTGACGCTGGCCTGGCCCGATGCGGGCGCGAGGGTGTCGAAGAATTCGCGCCACATGGGGGCGAGGAAGCAGGTGTGGACGCTCTCGCCGGTGTATTCTTGAGTGATTTGGAACTCGACCATCATCTTGGTCTTCTTCAGGGCGAAGAAGAGGGGCGAGACGGGCTCGCGCGGCTGGAAGTCGATGGGTCCGTTCTTGATCTGGATGATGACGTTGTCGGCAAACTGGCCGTCGAAGTGGACGAACTCCTCATAGGCCTGGTTGGCACGGTCGCCCTCGTAGGCTAGCTGAGCCGGTGTCTTCTGCGCGTCGGTCTTGTCTTTGGCCGAATAGACAAAGGCGCGCCACATGACGATGCCCTTGTAGGGGGCCAGGGCGGCGGCCAGCATGTTGGCGCCGTCCACGTGGGTGCGTCCGTAGTCCATCGGGCCGGGCTCGCCCTCACTGTTGGCCTTCACGAGGAAGCCGCCAAAGTCGGGGATGAGCCGGTAGATTTCCTTGGCCTTCTTTTGCCACCACTTCTGCACGGCGGGTTCGAGCGGGTCGGCTGTGGTGAGGTCGCCCAGTGCCTTGGGCGAGGCAAAGTTGACGGAGAGATAGACGCGGATGCCATAGGGACGCAGCACGTTGGCTATCTTGGCGGTCTTCTTCAGCATGGCGGTGGAGAGGGCCATGGGCTTGGCGTTCACGTTGTTGAGCACGGTGCCGTTGATGCCATAGGCCTGGTTGATGCGGGCATATTCTTCGTAGCGCTCACGCAAGGCCTTGGGCATGGCGCCCTTGCCTGTGGGGATTTCGTCCCACTTCCAGATGGAGCGTCCGGCAAAGCCGCGCTCCACGGTGCCGTTGGGGTTGTCCCAGTGGTTGAGCAGTCGGAGCTGAAAGGTCTGTGCCCACGCGAGGTGGCAGGCCATCAGCAGCATGAAGGTGAAAACGGTTTTTTTCATCTTGATATAGGTATAAGAAATGGATAATAGGTGCGTGTGTGGGGCAGGGGAGCCTGCGGGGTCAGTCGCGGCGGAAGATGTCGCGCGTGTACACCTTCTCCTGCACGTCGTCCAGGCAGGTGTCGTAGCGGTTGGCGATGATGGCCTGCGCCTCGGCCTTGAACTGGGCGAGGTCGTTGACCACGCGCGAGCCGAAGAAGGTGGTGCCGTCGGGCAGGGTGGGCTCGTAGATGATGACTGTGGCGCCCTTGGCCTTGATGCGCTTCATGATGCCCTGGATGCTGGACTGGCGGAAGTTGTCGGAGTTGCTCTTCATGGTGAGGCGGTACACACCAATGACCACCTCCTTCTCGACCGTGGCGTTCCAGTGCGTCCGGTTGGTGTAGCTGTAGTAGCCCGCCATCTGCAGCACGCGGTCGGCAATGAAGTCCTTGCGGGTGCGGTTGCTCTCCACAATGGCGGTCATCATCTGCTGCGGCACGTCCTGATAGTTGGCCAGCAGCTGCTTGGTGTCCTTGGGCAGACAGTAGCCGCCATAGCCGAAGGAGGGATTGTTGTAGTGGGTGCCGATGCGCGGATCGAGACCCACGCCCTGGATGATGGCGCGGGAGTCGAGACCCTTCACCTCGGCGTAGGTGTCCAGCTCGTTGAAGTAGCTCACGCGCAGCGCCAGGTAGGTGTTGGCAAAGAGCTTCACGGCCTCGGCCTCGGTGAGGTCCATCTGCAGCACGTCAATGTCGGGCTTGAGCGCGCCTTCCTGCAGGAGGCGGGCAAAGGTGTCGGCAGCCGCCTGCAGCTCGTCGGCATACTTCACCTCGATGCGGCGGGGCCAGCCCACAATGATGCGCGAGGGGTAGAGATTGTCGTAGAGCGCCTTGCTCTCGCGCAGAAACTCGGGCGAGAAGAGGAGCTTGAGCGTGTAGCCGTACTTGCGGTAGAGGCTCTCGGTGTAGCCCACGGGAATGGTGGACTTGATGACCATCACGGCGTTGGGGTTCACCTCCAGCACCAGGTCGATGACTTCCTCCACGTGCGACGTGTCGAAGTAGTTCTTCACGGGGTCGTAGTTGGTGGGCGCCGCGATGACCACAAAGTCGGCGTCGGCATAGGCTGCGCGCCCGTCGAGCGTGGCGGTCAGGTTCAGCTCCTTCTCGGCCAGGTATTTCTCAATGTACTCGTCCTGAATGGGCGACTTCTTCTGATTGATGAGGTCCACCTTCTCGGGGACAACATCTACGGCAGTCACCTTGTGGTGCTGCGCCAATAAGGTGGCGATGCTCAGGCCCACATATCCTGTGCCTGCCACCGCCACTTGTATTTCCTTAAATGTTCGCATATCTCTTAGTTTCACCAGGGGAGGACACACGTTGTGCACCAGTCCCGCTGATCTGTCAAATCTCGTTTGGGCGGAGCGCCTTCACCAGCCTTGCGGATGCTCTTGCTCCAGTTTTGCGGACGCTGCTTTATCTGTCCTGCCGGTGTTCCGTTGCCAATTCTGAGGGCGCCACTTTGCCTGTCCTGCTGGTGTCCATTCGCCTGCTCAGGCAGCGCGTCACCTCCGGTTTCTCACCTCGCGCAGATACTCGGATGGCGACTTGCCATACTCGAGCTTGAAGTTCTCCGTGAAGCGCTTCGGACTGCTATAGCCCAGGGCGGCGGAAATCTCGGCAATCTGCATCGTGTCGCGCTCCAGCATCTGCTTGCCGCGCTTCATGCGGATGGTGCGGATAAACTCGTTCGGGCTCTTGCCCGTGATGTTGATGAGCTTTTTGTAAAGGTAGGTGCGGCTCAGGTTGAGCTCATGCCCTAAGGCCTCGACTGAGAACTCGGTGTCGGCAATGTGCTCCTCGCAGATGCGCATGGCGTTCTGGATGAACTCTTCATCGACCGAGGTGATGGTGATGGCCTTGGCGTCCACATCCACTTGCTCGCGGAACTGCTGCTGGCGGCGCTCCTTCTTCTCGATGAGGGACTTGACGCGCAGACGAAGTTTCTCAGCGTTGAACGGCTTGGTGATGTAGTCGTCGGCGCCCAGCTTCAAGCCTTCCATCTCCTTCTGCTGGTTGTTCAGACCTGTGAGCAGGATGACGGGAATGTGCGACCAGCGTATGTCGGTCTTGATGCGGCGGCACAGCTCCATGCCGTCCATCTGTGGCATGGTCACATCGCTCACCACGAGGTCTATGTCTGTCTGCTTGGCCAGCACCTCCAGAGCTTGCTTGCCGTTGTGGGCGGTGAACACATTGTACACGCCGCGGAAATAGTCGTGCACGAATCGGCACATGTCGGCATTGTCGTCCACCATCAGCATCGTGAACCGGTGACCGTCGGTGCGCACCTCCATGTTGTGGTCGTCGAAATGCGCCGTCACTCTGGCCGCGTTGTTGTCGTCCACAATCTGAGGCATATCTGCATCCTGCGGCAGGTCGTCTATCGCTGGCGCAGGGGGGGTGGTGTTTGGAACGCCGCGCTTTTCAGCAGGACCCGATGCGGGACGCACGGGTACACCTAGCGCAGGCTGTGCCGATGCGGATGGGGAAACTCCTGGCTGTACACCCGACGCTGTGCCTGGCTGTGTGCCGGGCACTCCTGCGGGCTGACCTCCTGGCATTGTGCCAGATTGTACCCCATAGGCGCCGCCCATTTGTCCCATCGGGGCATTGACGGGCTGTCCCATCTGCGTGCCCATAGGCTGTCCGGCCGGTGCCTGAGCGGGCTGATCCATAGGGAGTGTCATGGGTTGATTGCCATAAGCGACGGGCTGTGCAGCTGGGATATTACCCTGCTGCCCCATCGGCATATTCGTTTGCTGACTGCCATAAGCAGTAGGTTGTCCAACGGGTGCATTACCCTGCCTTCCCATCGGCATACCTGACGGCTGACCAGTGTAGGCAGCTGGCTGCCCTGCGGGTGCATTTGTATATGGTTGTGAGGGCACCGTGCCTGGTTGACCAACGGGCATACCTGTTGCTCCCGGCATTGCGCCTCTCGCATCGGCACGACGTGCAATGGCTGACTCCATATGAGAGACCATTGTCTTCATCAACGTGTCCATCTCCTCACGGTGGCGTCGTTCCATGTCGCTACGGAGGTTCTCCATGCTTTTTTCAGCTTTCCTTTTTGTGTTGTGCAGCATCAAGGCGGCCACTGCGGCCACGATGATAAGGCCTGCTAGTGCTAACCACGCCCACGTGGGTGCTTCAGCTATTAGAGCGCTTGATGCTGCCGCAATCAAGACTCCAGCAGTAAAAGTATTCATGTGTTAATTAGTTAGGTTTTGTGCTGCAAAGATATATAAAAAACGTTATACAAAACAAATCATGCCCTAATTATTTCACTTTTTACCGTTTTCTGCGCTTAACAAAACAGCCCTAAAGCGCCCTAAATATGCGCCTTCTTCCTCATCGTCTCTGCAGTCGTACTCCTAATTTCCTAAACTTCTCGCAGGGGAAGTATTGACTGTTTCGCGTATATATACGCGTCCCCTCGTGAAAGTTAGCTTTCCAGAGTTCTTTGTATTTCTCTCTTGCCCTTATTTCGTTTCAATTTTCCCCTTTTCTTGTACGAAACATCCACGGTATACACTTTTTCGCTGTTTGCTGTCTTGATTTAGCACAAAAGCGGTGTTTATCCGCGCAAAATCACCAGTCGCACCTCTTCATGTTCCTCCTCTATCTCCAAGTGCCCACATCCTCCAGTCTCCCCGCTGTGGTTAGTGCACTCCCATCTCCCTTTCGCCTCCATCTTGCCGGCGACACAAAAAAATGCCCCAGAGAAAGGAAGTTCCAATCTCTGGGGCTCGTCACTATTTACTAACTAACTCTGTTTTTTGTTGGAGAGTCCGTCATCGTGTTCTCGCAACAAAGTGACGTCTTATCTCCTAACTGTATTGATACAATTTAACCGTGTATGAAATATCTGTTTTTATCTAACTAACAATTCTTATTCTGATATATGTATGTTGAAAACTCTGTTTCTGATCGGAGTTTTGCTGCGCTTGCGGTGGCAGCCACCGTTTGAGTTGTATATGTTGACTGGCTCGTGCGGTGGGCCGGAGCCCTGAACCAGGAGTTTTCTTAAAAAGACTCCGCCCATCAAAAGGCTATCACTAGTCAGTTGACACGCGAGAGTCCACCTATTTTCCATTAAAAACTATTTCCGAGTATGCGATGTGAATAGAGTGTTATGAAAAACTATTTACTGCTATTTATCGTTTACAAAGTCTTGGGCAAAATATCTGTACGGTTTACCATCACATCCGTCAATAGTTCCATGTAGGAAAAATCGAAGCGAAATGTTATCGTTTTAACGCTCTTGATAGTAGCGTTTCCTCTGGGCTCAGGTTGACCGCCGTCAATCAAGAGTTGGTTCCAAAGGGGTTTGCGTTTTTAATAGAGATATAAGGATATGAAAGGGAAATGTTAGAGTTCGGTTCGGGTTGGATATTAACGCTGTGCCACGGCGTCGTTAATATCACCAGCAAAGCGGTTGTCTTTCCACATGCCTGAGATGGCTTTGCCCGATGCGGTGGTGTAAGTTCCCACGCCGTTGCGCATGTCTTCTTTGAACTGGCCTGTGTATGTTGCACCGGATGCCCAGACGAAAGTGCCTTGCCCCTCAATGTAGGACTTGCAGAACTGGCCTTCGTACACGTTGCCGTTGGCGTAAGTGTATTTACCAAGCCCCTCTTTTTCGCCGTTTATCCAATTCCCGGCGTAAACATCGCCGTTGTTGTGGTAATAGGTGCCGTATCCGTTGCGCTGGTTATTTTCATAGTGTCCAACATACTTGTCGCCATTGGCTGCGGTGAAGACACCCTCACCTACACGTACATCGTCCACCCATTCGCCTTCATAAGTGTCGCCATTAGCCCAAGTCAGCTTGCCGTGCCCGTTGCGCTTGCCGTTCTTCCACTCACCTTCGTAAGTGTTGCACTTGTCTGCATAGAACGCAGAGCCGAAGCCTTCCTGCTTGCCATTCTTGAAATCACCCTGATATTCATCGCCATCGGTCCAAGAATAGCGTCCGTAACCATCGATCTGTCCATCCACGAAGTTGCCTTCGAAGCGGTCACCGTTTTTCCACTCATACACGCCCTTGCCGTGCATCTTGCCAGCCTTGCGGTGGCCAGTGTATTTTCCTTCGCGCTTCAGGTCGGGGTTTCTTTCGCCACCATCCTGAGCTATCGCCTGGTGATAAAATCCAAACGAGAGGAATGCTAATACTGTTAAGATGATCTTTTTCATGAGCTTGTCCTTTTTAGTGATCGATGTTGAATGTATAGATCAGATATTGTATTTCTGTTCAATTCTTTGTTTTGAGCCCTAGTTGTTCTCCAAGTCGGGCTCGGGGGAGGTCGTTGTTTCGACCGTTATATGTCGCTTTTTTAATAACTAGTTGAGTTAGTTAATCGGCCAAGTCTTGTCTCAAGTCCACTTATGTTTTCCTGATGACGATGCAAAGTTACCTGATTTGATTCCTCTGTGCAAGAAAAAAGGTAGAAAATGTTTCCTTGGAAACAAAAAAGTACCGTTTTTGTGCGAGAAGGTACAATTTGCACGCATTAATGCACAAAAACGGTATTAAAAAAGGGGAAACAAAGAAGGAAATGTTGTAAAGCGCTTTATGACGTTATTGTTTCCTACATGAAATCAATTCCGTCCCTCATGGGATTCAATTGCGGGGATTTCGTCGATGTCCGTAAGTTGAGGAAGGGGGTTTTTATCACTTTGTTTAGCGCCTAACTTCATCAACTTGCCGCAGGTGGTAAGAATGCTCTGGCCGGTTGGGGACAATTTGCGGGCACCGTCCTCGTATGCTTGTGTGGCCCGTGTGAGTGTCTGGCCGAGTGCCTCGTACTTCTTCATGAACTGACCCACACGGTCCAGCATCTCGTTGGCTAATGCATAAACTTTTTCATGGTTTTGTGCCTGGGCAATCTGCGTCCACGTTAAATTAATGATGCGGAGTGCGGCGAAGAGGGTTTGCTCGTCAGCGATAAAGACATTCTGCGCCATCGCGTTTCTCCATAAATCGGGTTGGGCGTGAAGTGCTGTCCAGAGTGCGGCAGAGTGGGGGACAAACATGATGACATAATCCATACGCGCTTTCGGAGGCTGGATGTAGGCGGAGTAGTCCTTGGCCGATAGGCCGCGCACGTGATTCTTCAAGCTTTCGATGTGCATCTTCAGGAAACGCTGGCGGTCTGCTTCATTTGTTGCGTTGGCGTAATCGATGAAGGCTGAGAGTGACACCTTCGAGTCGATAATGACCTCGCGACGCTGGTCAAGGTGCAGGATGATGTCGGGACGCATGGTGGTGCCGCCTGGAGCGTGGACGATGTTGCCTGATGCATCGCGGATGTAGGGCTGCGTGTCGTAGTGGATGCCTCGCTTGAGCCCTTGGCTCTCCAGGAGTTCGTCGAGAATCGTCTCGCCCCAGTCGCCCTGCACGCGGTTGCCGATGCGGAAGGTGCGGTTCAGCTCGTCAGCGCTCTTCTGCGCAGCTTCGCTTTGGCGCATCATCTGCTCGATGTTTGCCTTCATCTCGCTGCTCATCGCTGTTTGCTTCTGGGTGCTCTCGCTCATGGCGTGCGTCATTCGGTCTGCGTTCTCCGTCATCGCCTGTTTCATCTTGTCGATGGTTTCGCGCAGTGGGTTCACGATTTGCCCTAGTCCTGTTTGGCTCGATTCAGCAAATTCCTTTTGCCGCTGCTTCAGCATCTCGTCGGTGGCCAGTTTCATCTGCGCTTCCACCTTGGCGATGCTCACGTCAAAGTGCTGTTGCTGGCTCTGCAGCATTTGCTGATAGTTGTTCTCTTTTTCTTGCAGGGCCTTCTGGTGTGTCTCCTCCAGGGTGGCGAGTGCGTCGGCATGTGCCTTCTCCTTGGCCAACATGGCTTGTTGGTGTGCTTCATCTTTAGCTTGTAACGCTTTCTGATGTGCTTCCTCCTTAGCTTGCATGGCCTGCTGGTGCGCCTCTTCCTTTGCTTGCATCAACGCTTCAGCCTGTTCCGCCTGGCTCTTGCATTGCGCCTCAAGCAAAGCGATGCGAGCCGTCAGCTCGTGGCGGCGGTTCTGCGTGTACAGCATCGTGCCGAGTGCGCCGAGTGCGCCTCCGCCTATGAGCGGTAGCATTACGAGAATGGTTGTGTCCATAAGTTTATCTTGTTAGAACATTGGTTATGTTAAGTTCGTTGTATGTAGGTTCCCTATTCAGGGATGCTCTCTCTGTTGTTTGGGGCATGATGGTGCGGTGGCTGGATGCATCTGGATAAGGCTGGGTAGAGCAGCCTGCGCAGGTGGGGGGATGCTTAGTGGTTTAGTATTTAAATGCTGTGGGCCTTTGCGCCTTGAGGGGATTCTATCTGCATTTCATTGAGATGTATGCGAGTTCCCCTTTTGTTGCATTCCTGCTGTTCGCGTGGTGCTGTTGTGTGTGTCACGTCATATATTGGCAGCGGAGCATATTTGGTGCATTTGTTGCGTAGTGGACCTATTGTCCGATGCGTTGTGCTTTCAATTGCTCATGCGCTGTGGTTCAACTGTCAGTGCATCGTGGCTCAATTGTCAGGTACGTTGTGGTTTCAACTGTCGGTGCATCGTGGCTGATATATTCTGTGTGCGGCATCTTATATATATTATATATGTACGCGCGTGCACACGTGAATATATAATATGTGTGGCGTGTGCGTGTGGGACGCGGATGTGCTTTAGATGTATAGAGTGCGTGCGATGTAGAGGATGTAGACCAGAAGGAGGATGGCGCCTTCCCAGCGCTCGAGCAGGTGTTTGGTGCGCAGGAAGAAGAGGAGCATCAGTCCGAGGCAGAGCATGGTGAAGTAGTCGAAGATGAAGGGTGACCATGCGTCCTGTATGGGTGTGATGGCGGATGCGACGCCGACGACACACAGGATGTTGAATGACACGGAGCCTACAATGTTGCCTACGGCCATGTCGGTCTGTCCTTTGCGGGCGGCGATGACGGAGGCGAAGAGTTCGGGCAGCGAGGTGCCTACAGCCACGATGGTGAGTCCGATGATGCGTTCCATTTCTTTGGGCTTGACTCCGAAGTAGTCGCCCAGGAGCATGGCGATGCTGGTGCTGCCGTCTATCAGGAGGTCGGCGCCTTTCACCATGGCAACGAGCGAGATGGCGACAAGCAGCAGGGCCTTCCATAATGCCATTGGCGCTGCTTCCTCTGTGGTTTCTTGGGGTGAGCCTGCTGTTGCTGCGCTGGGCTGAGCGGCTTGCAAGGAGGTGTTGGTTGGTGTGTCGCCCTTTGCTGAGTTGCCGCTATTAGTTGCGTTTTCTGCTGGTATGGATTGGGTTGTGGATCCGCTTGCGATGAACTGTGCTGTGCCGTTGGCGGTGGCGGCGGTGATGCGTGCCAGTGCTGCGGCTTTGGCGGCTCGGCGTGAGTTGCGCACTTCCCAGATGACGAAGACGATGAGGGTGAGTGTCATGGCGATGCCTTGTGGACGGCTGATGACGCCGTTGGCGAAGGCGGCTGCGACGAAGATGACCATGCCGAGGAGCATGAAGGGCACGTCGACGCGCAGCATCATGCGTGTGGCGGGCAGTGGCCGAATTAGGGCTGTGGCGCCGAGGATGAGTGCGACGTTGGCGATGTTGGAGCCTGCCACGTTGCCGATGGCGAGTCCGGATGAGCCGACCCATGCGGCTTGTGAGCTGACGAGGAGTTCGGGTAGCGATGTGCCGAATCCGATGACGGTGAGTCCGATGACCATTGGGCTGAGCTTGGCGCGCTGGGCGATGGCGACGGAGCCACTAATTAAGAAGTCGCCCCCCTTGACCAGGAGGGCGAATCCGATGAGAATGAATAATACGTCGAGTATCATGTATGTTATTGTCACTCAAGCACAAACCGCCTGACATGGCGTACCGTGAGCGGCAGCACAATCGTCAAGCGGTCTGTGGTCAGTAATTATTATTTAGCTTTTTCGCTGAATGAGATGATAGTTGCTGCATTGCCAGAGATGCGGTTGTCTTGCATACCTACTCTGCCAGTGTTAGCGTCAACTATACCGAAGTTCCAAACACCGGTGTACTTGTACACGCTGATGCGTCCATTCTCATCAATCTTGAAGTAGGCGCTCTGTGAACCGATTGGAATTGCGGCGCTTGCCTCGATGGCTTTGCTGCTGGCATCGTTGCTGATGGTGATGACCTTCTTGTTAGCAGCGTTGCAGAGCCAGAAGTAACCGTCATAAACTGGATTGCCCTTAGAGTTGATAGGCTGGATGATGTACCAGTTCTGAGAGTCGTCCCATTCGTTGCTCTGCACCATGTAGAGATTGTTATCATCGCTCAGCTTCAGGCCGAAGTATTGACCTGCGATGTTGGTGTAGAGGTGTTCCTTCTTAGGAATCATGATGGTGTAGACAACAGTTGCAGGCTTATAGATGTGGTCGCCAGAGAATTCAACAGTTACCTTAGCAGTAGCAGGCTTCTCGCCGTGTGCCTCGACGTACAGCTCGTTGTTGTTCCAGATCTGTACCTTAGAGCCAGTGTCGGCTGCATCGATGGTAGCAGTGAATGTGCCAGGACCTGTGTAGTCCTCGCCGTTCACTTGGAGCTTCATCCAGAGGTTCTGTCCTGAAGGCACGAGGAACTTCTGGTTGCCGGTGACGGTGATTTCAGTGCTTGCCCAGTTGATGGATGGCACGCCGCCGATGGTTGCTGCGTTGAGCACGTCGTCTGGATCGGGTTCTGTGAGCCACTTGAACTCCTCGACGGTGTCGCCGTTAGGATACTTGTACCAGTCGGGGTTGCTGGTGTGGTCGTTCACCCATCCTGCGAAGAGTGGGTATGAGCCTGTGCCGTCGGGCTTGGCGAGTGTCTTGAACTCGTTGGACCATGCCCAGATGTAGCTGTAGTCGTCGAGGTTGTAGATGTATGGGATGCAAACCATCTGAGGGGTCACGCCCTGGTCGGGTGCTGCCACGATGGATGCGTTGCCGAATTCGCTGGTGTTGACGCTGATGGTCTTAGGCATTGCGGGTGCGTATTTCTTGAGCACGCGAACGGTGAATCCGCCCATGTTGTACTCGGCATACTGCTTGGTGAGGTCGAATGCGTCGCTGCTGTAGTGTGCCATGCTCCACTTCTCGTCCACGTTGATGGTGACGGTTTCGCCCGGTGTGCCGCGTAGGCCATACACATTGATTGGGCTGTACTTTCCGCTCTGTGCTGGCTCTGCGCCCATGAGCTGGTGCACTTCGCCGACGCACTGTTCCACGGAGTTAGGCTCCAATGGGTTTTCGTAGAAGATGTAGGAAGCGAGTGTACCGCCGGCTGCCAGTGGTGTGATGTTGGCAGTGGTCTCGCCGCTGATGTGTGACACCTTGAAGACTACATCGTTGAAGTCCCAGTCGAATGTGCCGCCGAGGTCCTCGCAGGCGAGAATCCAGGTTGCAGCTGTTGGGTCTTCCTCGATGACGGTTGGCATGTTGCCCAAGAACTTGAACACCACGTCGTTCAGGTCGAAGTCGCCATCGTACCAGTCTTCGAAGCAGAGGTACTTGCTGCCGTCGATTACGACAGATGCGGCATAGCAGGCCTTCTCGTTCTTGTGGTCTTCGAAGCGATTGTAGTATCCGTTCTTTGCGGCGTCTGAGTAGAAGACGTTTCCTTCACTGGTATTTTTCAGATAGAAGCCGAATACGGTTCCTGCAGGGATGTCGATGACGATTTCCTTAGAGCGCTGCATGATGGGGGCAGGAGTCCTGTCGTATGCGTAGGTAGAGGCGTTGTCCTGCTTCTCCACGTTTTCAGGCGCCTTGCCTGTCTCGGGGGCGTAGATGTTCTGCAGCTCGTCGCCCTCCTTGATGGTGTATACGTCCACCTCGTGGTAGCCAAGCTCGTCCATGTAGTAGATGCCGATCTGGTCCACAGAGCTGGTCTGCCAGTACACTGGGTGGAAGCTGAAGCGTCCGTTAGAGACGTATTTGAAGTTCTTCGTAGCGCGAGGCAGGTTGGTCTCGTCGTATGTCTTCTTGCTGTTGAGCTCAGGCAGCACTTTTGCGTAGGCTTGTGCGTCGCTCTTGGTGAAGTTCACGTAGTTGCTGGTGCTCACGTTGATGTTGGTGGCCATGCCGTTCTGGTCGTTCAGGCTGGTGCCAGCGTTGGTGGTACGTGTCTTGGCTTTGGCTCCGCTGAAAGAGACGGTTTTGCCCACTTTCGTGTAGATGCCGGTGGCGCCGTCGCTCACGAGCAGGTCGGTGGTGCCTTCAAGCACATCGAACGCGAGCTCCTCTGTGGAGGTCACATTGGCATACTGGCCCACGATGCTATAAGTACCGTTCACTAGGGCGAAGATGGTGATTGTGGATGGTTTTGCCACAGACACAGTCACAGTGGCGCGTTCAGCGAGGTTCCAGTCCTGCTGAGGGTCAATTTTTCCGAAGGTCTCGGCGAATTTTCCTGAATAGGAAAGTTGAGTCTCGTCGAACCCATTGTCATAGTCGTTACAGCTAACGACGGCTCCAGCAATTGCCAGCACAGGCATCGCTGCAGCAAAAAAGTTCTTTAACTTCATTTTGGATATTGTTTTCATTCTGTTGTTCTTACCCTTTTGCCCTTTCGGGGAATGAATACATAAAAACATCCAACACTTCATAAAATATCTAATATTGTACGCGCATAGCGTCGCGTACTTATAAAAGAATGGTGCAAAGATATGGTCTTTTGTTTAAAAAAACGTAAAAAAAAGGTAGAAAAAGATGTTTTTTGTGTCATTTTTTGCATTTGTGGCGTAAAAGCGGGGGTCTGGAGAGCAACGTTGCCGTGCTGGGCGTTGGCGAGGCATGCCTTGTGGGCTGCTTCGCCGCCGCCTGCCGCTCCGTGGGGGCTGACCAACCCGCTGTGCCACCGTCATTTAGGGTTCGCCCAGATACTGGAAGATGAGGGCCACCTGCTTGGGCGAGAAAATGCGGTTATACTTCTTGTAGCCCGTCTCGTTAAGGGCCTTGAGCAGGGGCTCGCACTGCCCAATCCAGCGCATCAGGCGGTTCACGGCCGAATGGGGCGTGAGGTCGGCGCTGTAGAGCAAGGCCAGCTGCTGCTTGGTCATCGGGCAAATCTCGAGCTCGTCGTCGAGGCGTTCCAGTTCGTAGTTGTAACGTGCCATTGTTTGTGTCATTTTTTAGGTTGATGGTTTTACTTTTGTTTAATTCTCTCTCATTGTGCGGGTTGCAGAGCAGAGGCGTTGTCTGCCGCGTTCCTCCTCCCGCTGCAGCCGTGCCGGGGCGGATGCTTGCGCTGGTCTCTTCCTTGCCCTCAGCGCCTGCACGTGCCTCCTGCTGCCGGCTTCTCCACTCTTCTGCCCTGCCCTTCGCCCGCGCCTGCAAGCGCTAACTATTTCGTTTGCAACAAAAAGTTTCACTTTTTCTTGGCAGTTTCGGGGTATATGGCTACCTTTGTGGGCGAAAAGTTTCAAATGCAACGCAAAGGTACGGACTTCCGGTGAACCGTGCAAGCGTTCAGCCGAAAAAAACAAGACAAAAATTTGGTCCATTGCCTGAAAGTAGGCGTATGGGCTTCAAAACCAGAGAGACAATGACAGACAAAGAAAAACTGACCGCGCTGATGGAGCAGTTCTCGGGTGGCAACCAGCAGCGTTTCGCGGAGCTCATCGGAGTGCCGCGCAGCAACATTGCCACCTGGATGCACCGCGACCGCATCACGGCCAACGGGCGCGAGGCCATCCTTGACACCTTCCCCTCGGTGAGCGCCGAGTGGCTGCTCGAAGGCAGCGAGCGCCGTCCCGAGTCTGCGTCCCACACGGGTGCAGGGTCCGAGATGCTCCTCTCCTCGCCCAAGACCATCCACTTCTCGCGCACCGACCTCATTCCCCTCTTCGACGAGTGCCGCGCCTCGTGCGGCATCGTGGAGCAGTTTGAGCATCCCGAGCTGGTGGCCGACCACATCCGCCTGCCCGGAGTGGAGGCCGTGGCAGCGCTGCAGGCGCAGGGCGAGTCGATGGTGCCCTCCATCCACGACGGCGACCTCTGCCTCGTGGGCGATGAAGTGCGCCTTGAGGACACCAACCAGCGCCACATCTACCTCATCGTCACCACCGATGGCCACTGCATGTTCAAGCGCATCTGCGACGAGGGCAAGGACTCGCCCGTCATCCTGGCCATCAGCGAGAACCCCGAGTATGTGCCCCATGTGAAGTCGGTGCCCAAGGCCTCCATCCTGCGCCTCTATCCGCTCACGTATGTGGTACATAAGTTCGCGTGAGGGAAGCAAGCCCCTCGCTCCCTCTTGAACTGGTTCTTCCCCCTCCCCGCCCCTTTCAAGGAACAGGAGGGCGTGTCGCAACATCGCCGGTTCAACACCTCAAAAATCGATGTGCCCCACATCGGTTACTCAAAATGCCCCGCACCGTTCAATCGGTGTGGGGCATTCTGTCTTTGAGGTTGCGGAGGTGTCTATCTCGGCACGCGCTCCTGGCGGTGCATCAAGGTGCTTCCCAGATGCTTCCGCAACGCATTTCTTCTATTCCTTTATGAGCACCTTTCTTGTCTTGCCATCCTTGCGCATCAGGTAGATGCCCTTGTGCGGGTTGGCCACAGGGGTGCCGCTGATGGTGTAGTATGTAGGCTGCGCTTGCTCGTCGGCAGCAGCAGGAGCGGCGGGAGCGTCGATGCCGGTAAGAATCTCCTCCACCAGCGGCGACTGTTCGGCGCTGACGAGGTGCGCGGAGCCCGTCTGTGTGCTGGGCACAATCTTCACGTGGAAGACGAACTTCACCGTGGCCACCTTGTCGCCCGCCCGCTTGTAGCGCAGGCACTGAGTGACAGTGTAGGTCTGGCCCACCGTGAGGCGGCCCGGATACTGCCCGACGGAGAACGTCTGGTTCTCAGGGAAGAAGTTGCTGAACACGCCCGCGTCGGCATCGCCCCATTCGCAGCGGGTTCCGCTCTTCGTGAACCAGTGTCCGTAGCCCGTAGCCGTCTGTCCCGCGTTCACATAGTTCTGCGTGGTGGGGTTCACAGCGTAAATCATCATCTTGCCGTTGCTGATGCTCTGTGTCCAGTTCACCATATAGTCCTTCACGTCCTCCGCCTTCATCTGGAACGCGGTGCCCAGCACGCTGGCAGCCTCGCCGCTCAGGCGCACCGTCTGCGACGTGTAGTACTGCGCGTCGCGTGGCAGCTCCACGTCGTAGGTGATGGTAGCGTCCGTGGTGGGCAGAGCCGCGTCGATGGTAGGCGCGCCCAGCAGGTTGGTGCCCGTGAAGTGCACCGAGTATGGCCATTGGTCGTCGTCGGTCATCTTCTCGTTCCACAGGTGGCGGTAGTACTTGCGCGGTGCAGGCACCACTACGAGCCACAGCTTCTCGGTGCCCTCCGGCACGGTGGCCGTGACTGTCACCGTCTTGTCGCCGCTCTTCTTGTCGTCGGCGCAGTAGAGCTTGTCCTCATAGAGATAGCGGCGCGTGCCATCGGCCAGAAGCGCCACATAGCCCAGGCGGAAGCCGCGGTGGGCGTCATACTGCGTATTGCTGTAGCAGTTGTAGTACACGCTGTTGGTGCTCACATAGGCGTTGTCGCCGTTCAGATACTGCTTCGGGTCGCCCTCCGCCAGCTTCGTCATCTTCTTCAGCGAGGTGAAGTCGGTGCTCACCTCCGTGCCTGCCTCCGGCACGTTCAGCGGAATAATGTTGAAGCCCGTGGCCTGCGGGCATGAGCTGTAAGCCACCTGATAGGTGCGGTTGCCCAGGTCCACATAGTTAAACACATAAGGCGAGGCGTCAATCCAGTCGGGGCCCTCCTCCTTGCATCCGTCCACGTCGATATCCATCGTGGCCAGCTTCATGGCGTATTCGAAATAGAGCTTGTAGAGCTCCTCCACGCTCAGGCCCTTCAGGCTCATGAGCACCTCGTTGGCGTCGTAGCCCTGGCCGCCGCCCGGCGTGCCCGCCTCGTGGCGCCATATCTTGCCGATAATCTCGCGGTCGTTGTATTTCTCCACCAGGTAGTAGTGCCACCAGTATGACTGATAGCGCATCCACTCGTGCGTCATGGCGTAGTTGGCCGCGCGGGGGAAGATGGTCCAGCTCTCGTTCCACTTCAGCGAGGGGTAAGCCTGCGCGGCCTGCCACTGTGCTGTCTGCTCCCACCAGCCCGAGCCTTGTCCCTGCGGGAAGTGGAAGCCCGTGCCGCCGCCCAGGTCGCTGTAGCACACATACTGGAACGAGTGTCCAATCTCATGCGCGATGGTGTGCCCCACGGGCTTGCAGGTGGCGGGGTTGATCCACAGCGCTGGGCAGTTGAAGTCATAGCCGCCGCCGTAGGCCATCCACTCGGTGGTGTGGTTGATGAGAATCATGGTCTTGTATCTGTTCACCTTCGACGTGGGCGAGTTGCCGAAGCCGAGGGTGTTCACGTTCAGCTGGTAGAACATCTCCGCCTTCTCCAGCAGGTCGTCGATGTCCACATAGTAGAAGTCCGACTTCGACAGCTCGTTCGGAGCCTTGTCGCCGTAGCCGTTGTCCCAATAGACGATGAAGTTGTCGTTCTGCTTCGAGCGCGTCTCCGACCACGTGGCCGCGCCCTCTGGGTCGCTGGCCAGATAGAGCGTGGTGTTGTTCTTCCATTCATTCGGCATGTAGAGCACCTTCTGCGCGCTGATGCAGATGTTGGCCACGAGGGCCGTGAGCAATGTAAGTAGTAGGTTCTTCATTGAGTGATATGATTGGTTTGAAAAGGAAGGCTGGCACCACGAGGGGTGTCAGCCTTCGCTGCATGTAGAGTATACTTAAGAGTAGAGTATCCTTGGAAAGGTTGTCAATCCATAGGGTCCGGCAGTCGGCAGATGGTCCGCGGGGAACGGCTGTCTGCCATTGCCTCACAGGGTGCGAGGTGCTCCGTGATCACTTCACGTAGATGACCTCGGCCTGGTTGCCCACCTTCTTGACAGCGAGGCCCTTGACAGGAGCTGTGAGTGGTGTGCCCTGCAGCGTGTAGTAAGTAGCCTTGCCGTTCTGTGCAGTGCCGATGCCGTTGATGTTCAGCAGTGGAGAGTTCTCAGACACGACGGTGAGGGTGAAGAGCACGCGGCTGGTCACGTTCTCCGCGTCGGTGTAGTCGAATGCCATCTTGATGACAGCCTTGCTCTCGTCGCCTGTTGCGAATGGAATCTCCATGGGGTCGAGCTCGATGGCGTCGTCCTCGTAGGTGATGGCGTAGCAGTCCTCAGGAGCCTCTTGGCCGTCGGCCAGCGTGTAGATAGCGCCGTCGCGCATGATGTCGGAGAATCCGTCCTCAACGGTCGCGTATGTTGCGGCAGAGTTGGCTACCTTTGGCACCACGCTCTCCCACTCGTTCTCGTCGATGCCGAGCGCTTCAAGGATGAGTGCCTTCACGTCGAAGCCTTCTTCAGCCTCGTCCTTGAGAATCATCTTGCCGATGTTGGCCACGATGTTTGCCTCGTTGCCGGCATTGTTAGGCTCCTCTACATACTTCACGGTCAGCTCGTACTTGATGGCTTTGCTCTTGTCTGCAAGACCATAGTAGAAGGTAGCGTCGTAAGTGTCGCCCACAGCGCGCTGGCCAGGAATCTGGTCGAAGCCGAAGATACCGTCTTTGAGCTTCCATTCGATGCCGAATGAGTTGGTGCCCCATCCGCCTACGAAGGCTGTGTTCACGTACTCTTCACCGAGCTCGGTTGATGGCATGGCCATCCAGAAGCCGCTGTCGAAGCCTGCGTTAGGACCGTAGCCTGTGCCTGCGGTGAGCTTGGGCTGTGCTTCGGCAGATGCCGGTGCAGTCAAGCCCCACACGTTGTAGGTGCCTTCGCCCAGGAGCAGCTTGATGTTGTCGATGCCGAGGTCAAGCTCCATCAGCTTCTGCTCTTCGGCAGGGAGGTTGCCGTAGTAGTCGCCTGCAGGCTTCATCTCGAAGGTGAGCGGGATGGTGGCCACGATTTCGCCAAAGTTGTCATCTGGTGTTTCAGGCTCTTCGGCGTTCTCGTCTGGAGCAATCTTGATGTCCACGTTCACCACTACATACTTGGTGCCGTGCACGAAGAGGAGGTCTGTGTTGATAAGAAGAGGCTCTTCCACGGTAGCGTTCTTGATGGGGTCCATGCCGCCGCGCTGTCCCACGCGGAATGTGCCGTCTGGGATGCTCACGGGCTGGATGTAGATGAATCCGCCATCGCTCCATGTCATTGGGAAGCCGTTGCCGCCGATGTAGCCGTCGTTCGTGTCGGCGTAGTCCATCATGGTGCCGCCCACTTCTGTGGCCCATACCTTCCATGAGTCAATGTCGCTCACCTCGCACTCGAGGAGCTCAGCCACCTTGGCCACGTCGAAGGTGTAATTCTGTGTGGCATATCCGCTAGCCAGTGGCTCCTGCTCCACTGTCACGGTGAGCTCCTCTTCCACTTTCACGAGCTGTGATGGGTCCACTTCCTCGGGCTTGGTCACTTCCACCTGAATCTTCACGCGTGCGGCCTTGTTGCCGTATACTATATAATGATATGTGTAGTCAGCGTCGCCTTCCTTCATCGTGCCGGGATACTGGCCTGAAACGAGGGAGTATTCGCCATCAGCGAGCTTGATGCTCTGTGTGTAGAAGGTGCAGCCGGCTCCCCACGCTTTAGGATAGCTGAGTGGCAGAGGCTCTTCCTTGCCTTCCGCCTCGTCGTAGTTGGAGTAGCGGCCATACCACGCGCCGCCCGATGCTGCTTCGGGAGTGAGCAGGTCGTCGGTTGGGGTGTGGATGTATTCGCCTGAGCTGGGAGCGGTCTCTTCGCTCTTGACGGTCTGTGTGAAGACGTAGTCTGCGATGGATGCGTCGAGCACAGCGGGCTCTTCCACGCCGAGTGCTGTGTAGAGGCCCTCGAGGGTAGCGGAGTAGGTCTTGCCTTCATAGGATTTGCCCACGAGGAATGGGAGCTTGAGCTCGTAGTCTGCCACGATGGTGAGCTCTGAGAGCTTAGTGGTTGGATCTGGCAGGTTGGGCTTGACGGCGGCTGTCACGTTCTGTGTCACGTCGAAGCTCACTTGCTTGTCGCCGTTCACGAGGTAGATAGTGGCCTTGAGGGTTGATGCCTCGTAAATCTTAGAGAATACGCCAGGCATCTGACCTACATACACGTTGATGCGGTCGGGCCATTCATCGCCGGTCTCTGAGTCGGTGCCAGCGGCTTCGCATTTGAGGCCGACAAACCAGCTGGTTCCCTCATCGCCGTAGCCCTGAGGAGTACCTTCGAGGTTCATCCACCATTCGTTGATTTCGCCTGTGTAGACGTTGGATTTTTCCTCACCCACCTTCAGGTAGAGTGCGCCACCGGCATCCACCATTGTCTTGAGGGCGGAGAAATCCTCCAGTCCGAGTGCTGACACGATGGCAGCAGGATCGAACGACTGCTGGCCAGCCACGTAGCCATCGGTCGGGTCAGCGTTGACGACCACCGAGTACTGTGCTTTAGCCACCATGCTCACTGTCAGCATGGCGAGCAGCATGAGTGATGTGTAAATTTTTCTCATCATACAATAGCTAATAAAGTTGTTAATAAATTATGGTTAGTTGTCTCATTTTACCCAAGTAGGTTTGAAAGTTTGGCTTTTGTTGTCAAGCCACTGGCAAAGTTCATGTTTTCTCCTCATTCTTCAAAAGGAAATGCGGTTAAATTTACGTTGATGGAGTATTTTTGGTAATTTTTGGACGATATTTGCATCCTGAAGGTAAAATATACTGTTTTTCAATGGGCGCTTTGGAGTGGATTTGTTACATTTATATGGTGATATGGGCATAAAAATAAGGTGATATGAAAAAAAGGTGCGCCTTTATGTTGCAGATAACACAAAAAGTCGTACCTTTGCCACGTAGTCCACGGAACCTTAGCGTCTATTGCCAGAGCTTTCCATTCCGATGGACTTAGTAAGTTTTTCATTAATATAGCTAATCTAACAAATTCAGGACAGCACTGCGTGAGCAGCGCTGTTTCTGCTTTTAGGGGGGCGTGAGTCTTGGGGGATGCTGGGCACGATGTATATGTCATCATTGTCTTCGGCGGCAGAATGGCGGATGCTGGCATGGGTCGCAGAAAATGTATACGCACGATCGCATACTATCTTTTCTGCGCTTTTTGCATAGTTTGCCACCCCGCCGGTTGCACCGCCACAGAAAACTGCTGCCCCATCCTTTCCGGCTGTTTCTGCGTGTTAATCGCTCGGTTCCTGGGCTTCCCTTCCTGAGTTTCTTTATTGAATTCGATGGCTCTTTCCGGCCTTCATTTCTGCTGGGCGCGCGGTTTTTGCGCGGTGCCCTCTGCCTGTCATTCGTGCGCGGCTTTGAGCAACTAGTGGCGCACCGTGCGCTACTGTTTTCGTGCACCCTGCGCTATTATTAATGCGCACCGTGCGCGATAAATGTGGCGCAGGGTGCGGACAAAAGAAAGCGCACGGCACCGGCCCGAAAGCCGATACCGTGCGCCACGTCGCCTGTTCTTCCAGTGCTTATTTGGTGAACATAGAGCGATAGTCGTCGCAGGGCTTGAAGTAAGGAATCTTGTGGGCTGGAACTACCACAGACTTGTTTTCCTTGATGAGACGGCCCACCTTCTGCGCGCGCTGCTTGGTGGTGAACGTGCCGAAGCCACGGAGGAACACGTCCTCGCCGTTTGCGGTCTGGTCCTTCACAGCCTGCATGAATGCTTCCACCACACGCAGAGCCTTTTCTCTCTCTACACCTGTCATCTTGCTGATTTCAGCAACGATTTCTGCTTTTGTCATTGTCTTGTATTTTTATTTTTAGTTTTTTGGTCGTCTTGCGTTATATATATAATAATGTGTCGTTTGCGCGTGGGGTGCCCTTTCGGGCTTGCCAGGGCGAAAACGACTGCAAAGGTAAAACAAATCGTCTAAAAAACAAAAAGATAGGGTGTTTTTTTTCAATTTTTTCCACTTTTATGGGATTATCAGCGTGCGTGTAGTGCTGCCCATGCCACATTCCTTCGATTGCACAATACGAGCAATCATTGCAAAAGTAGCGCAACCTTTCGAATTTGGCAAACAAATGAAGGGGGGGGAAAAAGGGTAAAGCACAAATAGACCTACTTCTTCTCCTTAAAGAGGAACTTCGTCCACGAATAGGGGCGCCGCGAGCGCAGATAGTCCGTATGACCCTCCATAGCGTAAGCCTCCCGCTCCATGCTGATGCAGCGGTAGGCCTCGATAGCCCTGAACCGGCATTGCACCAGGCGAATGCCCCACTCCACCGCATACCAGAGGAAGAATCCCACGTAGAGCATCTCCCGCTGCTGCAGCGAGTGAATGGCCTCATGGCGCAAGCTCCGTGCCGACAGCCGCCCATGCCTCGTGTTCACGAATATCAGGCCACACAGGTTGATGGCGTGGAACGAGCCTCGCGGGAAGTGTCTGGAATGGATGAGCAGCATATGTGGAATAGATTCAGCCGGAGGCGTTCACTGCCAAGAGGAGGCTGGTTCGTAATGGATGAGCGGAAGAGGTGAGACAGATTGCCTCAGCCTACCTGTTTAGGGGAAAGGCAGGAGTGAGGGCAAGGCTCAAGAGAGGAAAGAGCGAAGGGGTATTACCCTATTGCTTATAGAGTTTCTTCTTCGTTACGCCGTCCAGCGTGAAGCCGTAGTCGTTGCGTGCCACGGTGCCGTCAAGACGGTAGCGCGTGTGGCGGGATGCAGCCGCTGTGGCGGGAGCAGTGATGCCGGTGGTGCCTTCCTCGATGTGGGCAAACTGCTTCCATCCCGCTTGGCGGCGGTACTTGTCGGCGGTGCCTGCAGGGACGATGAGAGTAGCGTTGGCATAGGTGTCAGCGTCAAAGGCCTGAGTCTCGATGGCAGACGGGGCGAGGCTTTCGCTCACCACGGTGCGCAGGCCGGTGCAGCCACGGAAAGCCAGGATGTCGATGCCCTTCACGGCAGCAGGAATCTCGATGCGCTCCAGCCACACGTTGCCACGGAAGAGGTTGGCAGGCACATAGTCTATGTTGGCGGGTATGCGGTAGGTGCGCGAGGTCTTCGTCATGGGGTAAGCCAGCAGTTCGGTGGCGGCGCGCAGCACGCCGTCTTCGGTCCAGTACCACAGGTTGTCCTCTGCCACCGATATCTCTTCCAGATGCTCGCAGCCGTACACAAGGCGGCGTCCCAGCACCTCCACCGATGCAGGAATGACCAGGCGTGTCAGCGCCGTGCAGCCTTCGAAGGCGCCATAGGCGATGCCTGTGACCTTCCACGTGTGTCCCTCCCACTCCACGGCGGAGGGGATGATGAGCTCGCCCACGGCCGCGTCGTCCTCGATGGAGCGCACCCACACTTCGCCCTGGCCCGTCACCTTGCAGCGCAGACATCCCCAGAGGAACTCCTCGCCGCCATGGTCTGCCGTTGTGCCTGTGGGGCAGATGCCCACGATGGCGGTCTGCCCGTCGTTGTAGGTGTCCAGCTCGTCCACAGAGTAGTAGCCGTCGGGCTTGAACTCCCAGGCCATGTTGAAGTGGAACGTAGCGTCCGATTGGCGGTAGCCGTCGCACACGAACTGGTGGGCGAAGCCGCTGGGCATGCCTCCGTAGATGACGGGGCGGCCCTTCTCCAGCTCGTGGTAGATGATGTTCTCCCAGGCGGTGCGGCCGTACATGCTGCGGTACACCTCATGCACCGAGCCGGCATAGCCGAACTGCTCGTGGAGCGCCACAGCCGCGTCGCCTTCCCATGCTGCCGCAGAGCCGCTGCTGTACTGCATGTTGGCGGCCTTGCCGCAGGCGGCCATGAGCTGTGCCACGGCCTGCGCCGACTCGCTGGTGGCGGGTGTGTTGGCGGCGTAGGTGTCCTTCATCTTGCTCCACGCGAACTGCTCCTCGGGCCACTCGAAGTAGCGCATAGCCTGTGCCATAGCAGTGGCCACACAGCCTGTGGGGCAGTGCTTGCCGCCTATCACGGGGCACTGCAGGTTGTAGGGGTTCCACTGTCCCCAGCGCGAGGTGAGCAGCGGAGCGATGTCGGTATGCTGGGCGATTGCCGCCGTGGCGATACCCAGCCACATCAAGGCTATGGTCAGCTTCTTCTTCATGCCGACAAAGTTACGGCATTCCTGTCAGCCTGCCAAGGAAAAGGAGAAAAAAACGCAAGCAAGGCGGCCACATGCGTGGTCGCCCTGCCGAATATCATTATAAGTGTTGTCTGCGTGTATTACTTCGCCAGCTTGGTAACACCGTTCTCAATCACGAAGCCCTTGTAGCTGTCGTCCACGCGCTGACCGGCGATGTTGTAGCGGACAGCCTTCTTCACAGCTGCTGGAGTCACCTTCTTGATGCCATCGGCAAGCTTGCCTGCCTCGTCAGCGAGGTAACGGCCAGAGACATAGACTTTGACGCCATCGTGGCAGATGTAGCCGTTGGCTGCGGTGAAGAAGTTGGCCACATCGTCGAGAGCCACCTTCGAGATCACACGGTTGTCACCGCCATTGCCTATGAGAGCTGTACCTTCTGTTGAAGAAGAAGCGATGATGTTGCCACCTTCAAAGGCGTAGGCTGTGCACTCGCTCTCCATGTCGCTCCAGTTGGAGTCCACCATATCGTTGTTGAGCGAGAACTTGGCAGCGAAGGCTGCGTTGTAGTCCAACGTAGTGGATGGCCAGAACCAGAAGTTGCCGTAGAACGTACCGCCCATGTAAATGTCGGTGCCGTCAACCATCATGTTCTTGATGTCGTAGATTGGGTAAGAGTTGTCATTCATCCCAACACGATATACCTTGCTGTTGGCGACGTCGCTTGTAATGCCAACCACGAGAGCGTGTTCCTTGTTGCCGCTGCCGTCGGCAGTTGTGTTGAAGGTGAAGTTCTTGGACTTGCCATTGGCAAGAGTGACGGTCTGGTTACCGAAACCGATGAAGCTGTAGTAAATCTTGCCGTCAAGGGCAACATCGAAGTTCAAAGCCTCGGGGAAGCACTGATTATCTGTCACAGTGCCTGTCTTTTGCAGGTAGAGCACGTTCCTGGCATCGTCCAGCGTGGCAGTGTTGAGCGAGAAGATGCCTGCACTCTTGTCGTCCTGGTAAATGCCCAATGCATCGATGTAGGCGCCTTCCCAACCGAACTCAGGCACATCGCCCTTGTATGTGGCGGATACATAGAGCCTGTCACCGTACACCTTCATCTTGTTTGGAGCCACATAGATAGGATCCCATGCTTGATACAATGGCCCTTCTTCGCCTATGCCCCATGGGTCACCCACCAATGAACCGATGGTTGGGTCAACAATAGAGGAAAGGGTCTTGACATTTTCTACCACACCGTTAGGAGCAATCTTCGCGATGAAGGAAGAACCTCCCTCAGCGACTGGCGTCTGTCCAAACGGAGCATTGATCATAACAGCGCCTTCATAGGAAGCGGCCACGTAGAGGTTGCCCTCGATGTCGTTCGCCATGGCGGTCACCTCAACAGCACCATCGAAGGTGGCAGCCCACTGCTCGTCACCCTCGTTGTTGTACTTGAGCACGAGTGCTGATACCATGTTGTCCTCTGGAGCGGAGTATTTCTCGCCTGCGAAGGAGAACTCCTGGTTGTAGGTCATGGAAGCATAGACAGAGCCATCGTTGGCCACCGAAGTGTGCAGACCCTTCAGGTCGCTGTTGCTACCTTCTGCGATAGGCTTGATGTCCTCCGTCCATTGGCCAAAGTTAACGCCGTCACCTTCGCCACCACCGTTGTCGCCCATGTCCATCGACTTCACGACCACGGTGTTTCCGTTCGCCATCACAAGGGCTGCATAGTCGTCCTTCCAGGCGGAAGCGTCAGACAGCACGACATCCATGACCTTATCCTCGTCTACCTTACCCGTCTCTGTTTCTATCGTGAAGATGCCCTTGTCGGTGGCAGCGTGAATCTCAGGACCTGTCACAGCCATCTGGATGGCACTGGCCTCTAAAGGAGCAGCCCCAGCCCAATCCAGTTGCCCAGTGTTGGTGTTGAAGGACGCCACGAACGGAGCATACGCTTGCGTATAAGTTGGATAACCATTCTCTGGAGCACCGACGGCTCCGGAGGTCTGGCTGTTGTCGAATGGAAGCTCACCATAGAATGTACCGCCAATGATGACGTTATCGCCAGCCTTATCCATGAATACGTTGTAAGGCTTGGCATCCTTCCCGTGAGGAGCAGCGGTATATGGAATGTCCACAAGGCCTTCCTCGAGGAATGCAGCCAGCACAAAAGCGTGTGAGCCTGACTCGAAGGAGTAGTTCCTCTTCTTGCCTACGTTGCCAGGAGTGAGGGTCAAGTCGCCGAAGCCGAAGAAGCCCACCACGACCGTCTCGTTCATGACCGTGAAGCTGAGTGCTTCAGGATAGTGCTGAGTTTCAGAGATGCCATCATCGGCAGTGCTTGTTGCCTGCACGGTACAGATGGTCGTGGGTGAATCCAGCGCATCCGCATTGAGGGCGAACACACCGGCACTCTTATTGTCTAAGTACATCATGTAATCCTCCAAATACGCGTAGGCACCATCCCATCCCAGTGCTTTGATATCACCCTGATAGGTGATAGCCACATACACCTTGTCGCCAGCCACCTTAATCTTGGTCGGTGTGACGTAGATGGGTTCCTCGTCGGGGAGGTAGAAGGGGATTTCAGACATTGCAATGGTCTCGTCTGTCTCAGGGGTGAACGTCTTGACGACAGTAAAGCCACCGTCCTTGCTCACCTTGCCGACAAATGCGGAGATGACGTCCTCGCTTGCCATGACAGCAGGTGCCTCGTTGAGGATAAGAGACACCTCGTCAGTGAAGGTGCCGGCCACGTAGAGTGTGCCGTCTTCAGCAGCATTCATGGTGGTGATGGTGGCAGCACCACTCATTCTGGTGGTCCACTGTTCGTTTCCGTCCTTGTCGTACTTCACGATGATGGCACCCGTCAAGTCTGAGGCAGACACCGTCGAGGAACCGAAGGTGAACTCGGCGTTCTGTGAGCTTGACACATACACAGAGCCGTCGCCAGCCTGTGCCACATGCACGCCTTTGAGGTCGGCCGCATCAGCCACAGGAGTGAAGCTCTTCATCCATCCGCCTTCGTCTTCATCCTTGGCGGACAGGTTTACGGCAGCCAGGATGGCTACCAAACTAAGTAGTAATTTTTTCATAAGCCTTTTGTCTTTGAAGGTTAATAATATTTTGTAACTATTCTCTTTTCTGTTCCTTGCCTTTATGCTCCGGTTTGTCTGCACCGTGTGCAATTAATGCCGCGCACGGTGCGCCACTAGTTGAAACCAGAGCAGGTCGGAAATGCGGCGCAGGCGGGGCGATTACTCTGCCGTTACTTCTCCGTCGTCCAGCGCTCAATCTCGGGGTTAGCTTCCACGGCCTCGGTGGGGAAGCGCATGGTGTACTTCTCGGGGGTGAGGTAGTAAGTCTCGCCGTCGTCGATGGTGCGGTTGTTGTTGTCGTCGTAGGTGCGGGTGAGCTCAGGCTGTGTGGTGCGGCGCAGGTCGTACCAGCGGTGACCCTCGAAGGCCAGTTCGCGTGCACGCTCGTCGAGCACCTCGTCCAGCAGCTCCTCCTGGTTCATGGCGTCCATGAGTCCCTGTGTGGTGGCGAGGGCGGAGGCGTTGAGACGCTTCTGCATGAGCGGCAGCAGGTAGGTGCTGATGGCTTGGCTGGCTTCGTCGGCAGTGGCGGCCAGGCGCACGGCGCACTCAGCAGCGGTGAGATAGGCCTCGGCCGAGCGGAAAGAGCATGAGAACTCGTCGTCGCCGCCCTTCAGCAGGTTGTAGCTGGAGGAGGTGACGCGCTTGTAGAACTTCGTGCGGCGCTGGTCGCCCGTGCGGTAGCGGGCGATGAATGCCGGGTCGGGCATGTTGATGGCGGTGTAGAGGTTGCTGGAGTACTTCTCCAGCGCCACGATGCTCTCCACCGACTTGTAGCTGTTGGGCAGCACAGAGGAGGTGTTCAGGTCCTCCAGTTCGCCGTGTGCCTCGATGACGGCCTTGGCAGCCTCGAGCGCCTCGGCATAGCGGCCCATATATAAGTAGGTACGCGCGAGAAGGGCATCGGCCGACACCGTGTTGAAGCGGTAGTTCTTGCCTTCCTCCCATGCATCGACGTTGAGGTAGTCCTTGGCGCGCGTGGCGTCTTTCAGCACCTGCTGATAGACGGCCTCCACCGACGAGGAGCCAGGGATGCGGTTCACATCGGCCACGGTCATCATGGGCACGCCGCGTGTGGCAGCAGGCTCGCAGTGGGTGTAGGGCTCGGCATAGAGGTTGACGAGCAAGAAGTGGGCATAGGCGCGCATCATGTAGCTCTCGCCCACCAGCTGGCGCACCTCAGCGCGCGTGGCCTTGGTGATTTCGTCCTGGTGCTCGATGATGTAGTTGGCAATGTAGATGGCGTGGTAGTAGCTGCGCCACGTGAAGTAGTCAGTCGTGGGCGATGGGTTCTCGTCCTTCCAGCGCCAGAGGTCAAGATAGGCGTCGAGGTCGGTGGACGACGACTTGGTGCGGTTCATCATCAGCTCGTCGGTGCGCAGCGTGGTCATGTAGCGGTCCTTGCTGAAGTACTTGTACTCGTAGGTGAGCAAGTCGCGGTATTCCTCGCCCGTCTTGGCAATGACCTTGCCTGTGGGTGTGATGTCGAGGAAGTCGTCGCACGCGGTGAGCGTGAGCGCTGCCAGTGCGATGACGGCTGTGGAATGTATGATGTTTCTCAGTTTCATAGGAGTCTATTTTCTAATTGTGCCAGTTGCTCTAGTTGTTCTAGTTATTTCTGGTTGTTCTAGTTATTTCTGGTTGTTCTAGTTATGCTAGTTTCTCCAGTCGCTTCTTTAGAAGTTGACGCTCAGACCGAAGATGAAGCTCTTGGGGATGGGCTGCGCATAGGGGTTGCCCATGGTCTCGGGGTCGAGGTAGTTGTCATAGTCGGAAGCGATGACGAAGAGGTTGCGCGCCTCGAGCGAGAGCGACGCGGAGCTGATGCCGATGGGCTGGAGCCACTGCTTGGGGATGCGGTAGCCCAGGCGCACGGACTGCAGGCGGCAGTAGTTGCGGTTGCGCACCCACACGTCGAGCATCGAGTAGGTCTGGTACTCGCTGAAGTGGGTGTAGGCAGCGGCACGCTCGGGGGTGCTGACCATGAGCGCCGTGTGGGACGCTGTGGAGCCTGGCACAAGCTTGCCTGCCTCGGCGCCATCAGGCACAATCCAGCGGTGCAGGATGTCGCGGTTGGTGTTCTGTCCGCGGTCGAAGTAGGTGGGCGAGTAGCTGGGCTGCACGCGCACCTTCATGCCGAGATTGAACATGAAGTTGAGGGTGAGCTGCCAGTCCTTGTACTCGAAGGTGTTGATGAAGCCGCCAGAGCACTTGGGCTCGTCGGTGCCCATGTAGGTGTAGAGGGCGCGCTGCTCTTCGGCGGTGAGGGTGGAGGCGCCAAAGCGGTTGAGCTTGAAGAACTCCTCGGCGGTCTGCACGCTGCCGTCCTTGCCGCGGAAGAGGGGGTAGCCCTGCTCGTCGATGCCGGCGGTCTTGTAGGCGAAGACTGCGCCCACGGGATAGCCCTCGCGGCTCGGTGTGGTGGAGTTCTCAGCCACGCTCTCGTTGAGTATCTTGTTCTTGTTGAAGCCCAGGTTCACGCTGGTGGTCCAGGTGAAGTCCTTGGTGGCGATGTTGCGCGTGTTGATGGAGAACTCCCAACCGGTGTTGCGCATCGAAGCCCAGTTGATGGTGGTCATGGCGAAGCCCGTCTCCAGCGGCAGCTGGCGCGAGGAGATGAGGTCGGTGCTGCGGCGGTAGTAGTAGTCCACACCGAGGCGGATGCGCTCGTTGAGGAAGGCCACGTCGAGACCCACGTTCACGTTCTCCGTCTTCTCCCACTTGAGGTTAGGGTTGGGCGCCGTCTCAGCGGCAATGACCGTCTCCACGTTGCCTGGTAAGACGGAGAGCTTGTTGAAGGTGCCGATGAGATAAGGCGAAGTGTTCTTGTCTATGTTGCCCTGCAGGCCGTAGGAGGCGCGCAGGTTGAGCTCGCTGAGCCACTGGGCGCTCTGGAGGAACTTCTCTTCCTTGGCGCGCCACAGTCCACTGACGGAGTAGAGAGGCAGGTAGCGGTACTTCTTGGCCACGCCAAACACGTCGGAGCCGTCGAAGCGCACGCTGGCACCGAGGGTGTAGCGGTAGAGGAAGGTGTAGGAGCCCGTGGCAAACCAAGACACGTAGGCGTTCTCGGTGTGGGTCTCCTCGTGCAGTGGATAGCGCTTGCCGATGCTCTCGGAGGGGAAGAGCACGGGCTGCGTGGTGAGGGTGCGCGCGTCGAAGCCGTAGGCCGTGGAGGTGAGGAGCTCACTCTCCACATGGCGCACCTCGGTGCCGCCCATGAGCTCCACGTCGTGCACGTCGTTGAAGCGCTGCGCCCATTCGAGCATCGCCTTCCAGGTCCACTGGTCGGTGTTGCTCTCCGACTGCTTCTTCATGCCGCCGTCGGGGAAGATGCTCTGGCGCTGGCCGTCAATCATGTAGGTGGCATAGGCCTTGGCCTTGCGCATGGCATAGGTGTCGTGGCCGGCATAGCGCTTGAGCGTGTAGTTGTCGTGCTGCAGGCCAAACTGGGTGGTGAGCTTCAGGCTCTTGGTGAACTTGAACTCGGCGTCGAAGATGGCCATGACACTGCGGTCGGTGCGCTCCTTGTCGGTGTTGGCGCGCTCTTCAAAGATGTTGAAGTCGGGCACTTCCTCCTCGCGTCCCTGCACGTTCTTGTCGTAGTTGTAGGAACCGTCGGCAGCGTAGGGCTGGAAGTAGGGATTGGCCAGACGCGAATAGAAGACGGGGTTGGTGAATCCGCCCGTGTCGGTCATGTAGCTCTCCTGCTTGCGCTGGTTGGCAAAGAGGCTCACGCCAATCTTCAGCACGCGGTTGAGCTTGAAGTCTGTCTTGAGGGTGATGTTGTAGCGGTTGTTCTCCACGCCCTTCACGGTGCCTTGCTCCGTGTAGTAGCCCGCCGAAGCGTAGTAGTGGGCCGCGTCGGAGCCGCCGCTGACGCTGGCGTTGTACTCCTGGTTCCACACATCGCGGAAGAGGATGTCGTTCCAGTTGGTGTTGATGCGGCGCAGGCGGTTGATGCGCTGCTGCGCCTCGGCCGAGAGCGCGTCCCAGCCGCCGTTCCGGTAGGTGTCGAACTCGCCCAGCTCGTCGAGAATGTTGGCCACACCGCCCTTGTGCTGGCGATAGGTGTAGCCCGTCTGAAGCAAATCAAGCTCAAGGCCGACCTTTTGGTTGGCATTGAGCAGGTTCAGCCGGTCGATGTCGGTGCTTGGAGTGTATGTAAGCTTGGTGGAGAAGTTGACGGCAGGGCGTCCGGCCTTGCCTTTCTTGGTGGTGATGACAATGACGCCGTTGGCAGCGCGGGCACCGTAGATGGCTGTAGCCGCCGCGTCCTTGAGGACGGTGATGTTGTCGATGTCGGCAGGATTCAGGCCTGCAATGCTGGTCTGGTAGATGTCATCAATGTCGTTGAGATTGTCAATGGCAGGTATCTCGTTGCCCTCCACGGGGATGCCGTCGAGCACCCAGAGAGGCTCCTGCACGCCATTGATGGAGGCGGTGCCGCGGATGCGTATCTTGGCCGGAGCGCCCGGAGCGCCCGATGCGGTGACGGAGGAGAGGCCTGCGACTTGTCCGGCCAGGGCCTGGTCAATGTTCTTGATGGCGCCCACGGTCTCGTCGGAGATTTTCACTTCGGCCACAGCGGCGGTGAGCTTGCGCCGGTCTATCTGCTGGTAGCCCGTGACGATGACCTCGCCAAGTCCCTTGGATGAGGGAAAGAGCGTGATGTCATACTTCGTCTGGTTGGGCTTGAGCGTGATGATGCGCGGCTCGTAGCCCATGTAGCTGACCGTGACTTTCTTGATGGAGGCAAGAAGGGTGAGCGAGAAGTGTCCGTTGAGGTCGGTCACGGTGCCCACGCGTGTTTGCCCTTCGCCCACCGCGATGGTGGCGCCGATGAGGGGTTCTCCCTGGAACTCACCATCGAGGATGGTTCCGGTGATGGTGCGCTCCTGTGCCTGTGCTGCGACTGCGGCAAGAAGGAGGGCGAGGAGGAGTGTGTGTAGTTTTTTCATATGCGTAGGTGAGTCGGATATGCTTTAACTCGTTTTGTTTTACCTTATGTTTCTGTTACGCTTTCAGTCTGTATGCTTCTGTTGTGCTTCCCGTCTGCAGCAGCAGGGCCGCAGACAGGGATGCTTTTACTTGCTGAGTCCGAGAGCCGTCTGCACGCGGAGCACAACATCTTCGTAGTGCATCTGCGTAGCGGCATCGCCAGTGTGGGCCTTGGCCTTGCAGAGGCGCATGATGCGGAGCAGCTCGCTGCGCTTCAGGCTGATGGCGTCGCCGCAGCGGCTCACTTGCGTGGTGGTGATTTCGTAGGTGCGAGGACGTGAGGTGGAGAGGCATCCGCCCAGCTCGTGGCAAGCGGTGTCCTCGCCGAGGTCGTCAGCCAGGCTCTTGTTGATCTTCACGCCTTCAGTCTCCGCGCCGGCGGTGATGAGCGCATCGAGGAAGCTCTTCTGCAAGCTGCGCTCCATGATGTCGAGGCGCTGTCCGGCGATGGTCTTGGCGAAGATGGCCTGATGGAGCATCTGCATCATGTCCACAGCGGTGAAGGCCGCGCTGCCGTTCTCCCACTCGTTTTCAAACATGCGCATGAGGCGGTCGTTGGCAAGCAGGTCCCAGAGAACATAGTTGTGCTCGTTCTTCAGCAGGAGGGATGGCGACTGCTCCACGATGCCGTTGGGCGTGTTGCGCAACAGGAATATCTGCTTGGAGAGGGGTGCGCCAAAGAGCCACTTGGGATAGCGCAGACACTCGTCGATGATGAACTGCACGGCTTGGCGCTGACGGGCTTTCTCCACAGGTGTGTAAGCAGGGTGCGCTGGGTCGCCGAAGTTGGCTGCGATGGGTCGGTCCATATACACGCCGCCCACATTGGCCAGCACATGGTAGATATAGAGTGTCCACTGATAGTAGATGGCCGAATAAAGGTCTGCCGCCTCGTCGTAGGTCTGTGCGGGGTCGCCGTTGCGCGTCCACTCCACCACGTGGGGCAGCGTGCGCTTCAAGTTGGCGATGCCGAACTTAGCAGACTTGATGGGGTCGTCGCCAAGGTCTTCAGACAGGGCGCGCGGGTCTACAGCGGTGCGGCGCTGCTGCGTCTCGCTGTAGCGGTACTCGCGTCCGGTGTGGCGAGCCAGGAAGTCAGCCAGCTCCTTGCGCTCGTCGGTTCCGTAAGGGAACCAGCGGTAGCCCCACTCGATGGCCATGAGGTCGTAGGGGCCAATGCCAGGCGACATGACCTTCACGCCGTCGCCAGGCTGTGCCACGTAGTTGAAGCGGGCATAGTCCATGATGGAGGCAGAGGTGCCGCCCATGCGCTGTGTGAAGGTGGCCGAACGGAGCGAGTCGGTGGGATATGCCGCTGAGGCAATCATGTTGTGGCGCAGTCCGAGGGAGTGTCCCACCTCATGGCAGGCCACGAAGCGCGCCGCGTCGCCAATCAGCTCGTCAGGAAGCCTGAGAGAGCGGGCACGAGGGTCGGTGGCAGAGGTCTGCACCATGCACCACTCGCGGATGAGCGACTGCACGTTGTGCCACCAGATGACGTCGGCCTCAAGTATCTCGCCCGTGCGAGGGTCGAGCGTAGAGGGGCCCATGGCGTTAGCTTTCTCCGATGCCACGTAGGTGAGCACCGAGTAGCGCATGTCGTCGCCATAGACATCGAGCGTGTCGTCGGGCACAACGGCACGCACGACATTGCGGAATCCAGCCTTCTCGAAGGCGCGGTTCCAGTCGGTAATGCCCTTGACAAGGTAGGGGCGCAGATGTGCCGGCACTGCCTTATCTATATAGAATGTGATGGGCTGCTTGGGCTCGCTGAGCTCCCCGCGCAGGTATGCGGCGGTATCGGCAGGCTCCAAGCGCCAACGGGTGATGTAGTTGATGTGCTCCACGCGCTGCTGGCGGTCGTCGTAGCGGGTGGCAGGCGTGGAGAAGTAGCCCACGCGCCAGTCCTCGCGGCGTGTGGCCATAGGCTGGTCGGGCAGCAGGCAGATGGCGGTGCTGACGGTGACGGTAAGATTCACCTTGCCGCGTCCCTCCGTCACACGGGTGGTGAGTTCGGAGAGCGCCACCACGCTGCGCTCGTAGGCCTTGACGCTGACGATGCGCGAGAGGTCCGACACAGCCGAGGTGCCGATATTGATGGCGTTGAACACGTCGTTGAGCACATTCTGCTTGCCGTTGAAGAGGTCGCTCACCTTGATGATGACGGTGCTGGAGTCGCTGGCCACAGCTTCCACCTTGAAGGTCGCCACCAGCGGATCCACATAGTTGTCGGCCACGGACACAGCCATGAGCGAGCCCTGCGGAGCCTCGGGGGTGACGCGCTGCTGGCGCATCTTCACCTTGCCGGCCTTGCGGTCCCACTCAAAGCGCACCATTTGGTTCTCATAGTTGATGCCACGGTTGGCGCTGGCCTCGTTGAGCTCGGCAGGCACCTGCTGCAGCTTGTTCGACACCAGGAAGGCGCGGCCCATCAGGCGGACCGGCATCTCCAGATAGATGGTGTCGCCTTTCTGCACCACGTTCATCACTCCCTGCATGCTCACCGAGTCGCGCCCGGTCAGTACCTTATAGCGTGATGGGGCCGGAGCTGCCACTTCATGTTTTCCTTTCTTTCCTCTGCGTGGAGCCATCGCTCCTGCATCCACCGCTGCCAGCGTCATCGCCACGAGCAGCGCAATTGTCCATATTCTATTTGTGTATGTTTTCATAATGGCTGCAAAAGTAGCCAAAAACTTTCGCAATGGCAAGATTTTCAGTCAAAAAGTGTATCCCGTTACAGATTTTGTCGTACCTTTGCAGCCAAGAAGGACACATTCTGTCACCTTCACCCAAAGACTCTTATGGATACAGACATCATGAAACCTATCCGCCTCGCCATCTTCGTGACTGGAGGCGGCACGAATTGTGAGAACATCATCCGCTACTTTCAGAACGACCCCGACGTGGTCATCCCCATCGTGGTGAGCAGCCGCGAGGATGCCTACGCCTTGGTGCGCGCCAAGCGTCTGGGCGTGCCCACTGCGGTCATCACGCGCCAGCAGCTCAACGAGGACTCCGAACTGGTGCTCCGCACGGTGCATGGCTGCGACTACATCATCCTGGCGGGCTTCCTGCCCAAGGTGCCGGTCTATCTGATTGAGCGCTACCCTAACCGCATCATCAACATCCACCCTGCCCTCTTGCCTAAGTTTGGCGGCAAGGGCATGTGGGGACACCATGTGCATGAGGCCGTGCACGCCGCTCACGAGAAGCGTTCGGGCATCACCATCCACTTTGTGAACCCTGAACTGGACGAGGGCGAGCACATCGCGCAGTTCTCTGTGGCGCTCGACCCCGCCGACACGCCCGACGACATTGCCGACAAGGTGCACGAGCTGGAGATGAAGCATTTCCCCTCCGTCATCGAGCAGGTGATCAAGAAGAAGATTCAGTAAATTCGGCTCTTCCTCTAATTCCCGATACTTCAATCGGCAAGACGGCAAGAAAAGCCTCTATTGCAACAAAAACGGAGTGCCCCACACCACAGAATCGGTGTGGGGCACTTCTGTTATCTGATGTAAGCTACTTCTGCTATCCGGTATGAGGTGCTTCTGTTATCTGGTGTATGCCACCTCTGCTAACCGGTGCGGGGCACACCGGCTTTCTATGTGTTGGGCTGAACCTATCGTCGGCACACCTCCCGTGGCCTTCATTCAGAACCAGACGGTGGTGCCGATAGATGCCTTCAGGAGGAAATCCACAGGCTCGTCGTATTTGATGCCGTCATAGTTGTCGTTGTAGAACGCGATGGTTGCTTCGGCGTTGACGGATAGGTGCTTGGCCACGCGGTAGTCGAGCTGCAGGCCCGCACGGCCACACCACAAGGCGTGCGACTTGGTGCTGACGCGGTTCTCGAAGCTGGGGTGCGCCATGTCCACCGTTCTCTTGGGGGTCCCGTCTGGGTTATAATAGGTGTAGGGAGCCACGATGAAGCCCATGTCGTTGCGCACATCGGGCACGAGCAGTCCGCCTCGGAGCTTCTTGTCGCCCACTACCGAAAGGCCTGTGCCCAGGATGATGTAGGCGTGGAAGGGATGGAAGCGGTTAGAGCGCGAGGTGCCACTGATGTCAAAGAGCAAGTCGGCATTCGTCTCCAGCACGTCGAAGCTGTAGAAGCCCTTGCCGCCGTAGATGCCGTAGTGCCCCCAGTGCCCGTTCACCGTCTCGCGGTCCACACGGTTGCGCACGTTCTGGTAGCTCACGCTGGCCCTCAAACCCCATGCACGCGAGAAGAAATAGCCGGCATAGGCGTTGGCGCCAATGCCCCACACCTCACTCCAGCGGAATGGCGGGTGGTCGGTGATGTTATCGGCCACGGCAAAGTTGGAGCTGGCCTGGGCTCCCACATAGAACTTGCGGTGCCATGTCTGCAGTCTGGCGTCACCTCCTGAGGGTGTGAACGACTCGGCTGCATCGCCCTTGACCACTCTCCTTCTTTTCAAGGCGCGCTCGCGCTGCTTCTCGTAGAGCCGTGCACGTCGGTCGGCCTCTTTGCTGAAAACAGGCCGCAGTCCGGCCTTGGCCGCTTCGATAGAGGCCTTGCGCCTCGCTTCAGCCGCTTTTTCTGCCGCTTCGCGAGCCTTTTGCTGCGCGCGCTCCGCGTCTGTCTGTGCCCATGCTGGCAGGCTGGAGAATGCCACAACGAGCGCAATGGTGAATGTCTTTAATCTATAGGTCTGCATATTTGCTTACAATAGGGTCGGTTTTGTTTCTATCACAACGGCAAAGTTACGAAAAAGTTAATAAATACGAAACAAAAGCGGGGCGAATACAAAAATGCAGAAAAAAAGATACGATTTTTAAAGTTTGTTTGCAGAGAAGTCTGTACATTTGCAACGAAAACAGAACAGAAGTAACCGTTCTGAGAAACAAAGCGGTAGCGCCTCGGCGTCACAAAGCTTGCATTCGCGACGGAAACTGAAGGACTGTGGACCAGAGTTAGAACTTTAAAAAAGTTTTCCTTAACAGCTCACATGAATTGCTGTGACGGAGTTAGTAAGAGGCCCGAGCCGCCAAGGCTGAGAGAAGACAGGGTTATAAAAACTGCTGCGGCGGACTCCGGCTTCGAGAACAGCAACATGGGCACAGTGTCAGACGGCACAGAGTTAGGCACTACGAGCTATACCGGTTGGACACTATCCGTATAAGGCATACACGAGTTGAGCAACAACTCACAAGCCAGACAAGACAACACGAGTTAATCAATATCCAAATTAAATATATACACAGAACTAAACAACACAGAGTTAAATAATCAACATTGTTAAACACATTATATATATAAGTAACAAAAAGGGTACGCCTTGTCGACTGAGTTAGTACAAAGTCCCCGACACGCATGCAGGCCTTGGCGCCATCATTAGAGTTAGTAAGCATGAGTTGGAAGGGGAAGGCCCAAGGCAATCCCAACGCAGAGAATAAAACAATCTTATCGCAAAAGCAGAAACGTTCTTTTCCTCAATGCAGGAATATGCACTTCCTTGTGCCAGGAGCATCCTCATCCTAAGAGCTGGAGCCGTTTCGCCCATGATGCAGGAACCATCTTGCCGATGCCGTAAGTGCCGTTTTATCAATGCTATAAGAACATTATCATCAGAGTTATCATAAGTTTTTTAAATTATCAAACGTTTTTATTATGAGCAAGAAAAAATCTCTTTTGGCTGTAGCCGGCGTGGTGATGCTGGCCGCATGCAGCAGTGATTATGACCCAGGATTGACGGATTCGGCAGTGGGCAACTACACAAAGACAGAGCTTACGCTGATGGACCAGTACTCAAGCGTGTTTGAGCAGCGCTACGGTACTCCCGACCGCAACCACACTTGGGGCTTTGGCAGCAATGCTGACTTCGTTGCGCAGAAGGCCAAGACGCGTTATTCTTATCCTAACGGCAACATGTGGGCTGATGAAGGCTACCAGATTCCGCTGCCTATCACCGACGCTGAGCGTGTGGCTGTGGTGGAGGCTTTCCGCACTCACACGCAGTCTAACACGGAGATAAACCTAACCACGTTCTTTGTGCAGCAGGTGTACAAGGGCGGCGCCAACTATGCGCAGGTGAACTACTCGGCTGCTGACTACACGTATCTTGACAACACGCCGAACAATCCGAACCGCTACATGTCGTCCAACCACATGGACCAGCTGGGCTGTGGCATGAATGCTAACAGTGGCTACGATCATGTGTTTGACTTCAACTATGGCAACTCTAACGACTACAACGGCTGCATGCTGATGAAGGAGTCGGGCACATCGGATTTCCGCTATCACAACTCGGTGGACTCGAAGTACCACCACGAGTACATCACGCTGAAGGTGACCTGGACGGAGCCTGACGGCACTCGTCGCTCGGGCTCTTACGTGGGCTTCGACTTCTTGGCCGACGGACAGAATCCTAACCAGCAGGTGGCTCGCGACTGGAAGTTTGACGACTGGATTGTGAAGGTGATTCCTGGCGACGGCGAGGAGCAGGAGCCTACTTACTACCGCGTGATGTGCGAGGACTTGGGCAACATCTACGACTTCGACTTCAACGACCTTGTGTTTGACGTCTACTTCACTGAGAATGAGGGAACTCCTCGCTACACAGCCCACGTGCGTGTGCAGGCTGCCGGCGGCACGCTGCCTATCTACTTGATGTACGACCAGAACGAGGCTTACGAGGCTCACCACATCCTGGGCTATCAAGACACGAACGTGCCTGTGAACGTGAGCGACAGCCGCACGGCCGGATGGCAGGACTTGGAGATTCCGATGAACACGGACAATCCTAACGACATCAACATCTACGTGACGAAGAAGGCAGCCGAGAACACGAAGCGCACCATGCTGCTGCCTGCTGCTGGCGCCGACATAAATGTGAGCAAAGCTCCTCAGAAAATCTGTATCGTGAACGGCACCACAGTTCACTGGCTGCGCGAGAGCCAGCAGATTGAGTGGGGCTACACTTACTTCGACGAGTGGGTGAAGGACGAGAATAGCCAGTTCGGCCTGAACGGACGCACTCCTTGGACTACAACTGACGTGCAGGACAAGTACTTGTTCAAATAATCAAACGGCTCTTGCCGCATCCATACAGCGGACCAGACATGCTGACTTGCGTGTCTGGTCCGCTTCGTGTATGGTGCCCTGCGGCGGGCACGGGCGGTGATGGAGGGTAAACCTCAAACCGCAGGGGCGGGTGGCGCCTACCGGCGGAGGAGGGCGCTATGGATGCCGCAGGGCACGGCGACGCGGGGCTAGTCCTGGCTGCCGCCGCCAGGAGTAGCATCCTTCACGTCAAGGGCGTCGGCTGCGGAGCTGATGCTGAGGTCCTGAAGCACGTCCTTGAAGGCCTTGCCAGGGTAGAAGAGGATTTTCTTCTTGCGCACGGTCTCGAGGGTGGTCTCTTCGAGGGTCTCGGCCACCTTGGAGGTGAAGACGGGCTTGAAGGAGCCGAGGTTGCCCACCTTCACGCCGTGGCCGATGACCATGTAGTGGGCAATGCGGTCCACGAGGGCGTCGATGACGGCTTTGGTCTGCGCGGGGTTGACGCCGCAGGATGTGGCGCACTCGGCTACGAGCTGCTCGGTGGTCACGGCTGGATAGGTGAGCTGCACGAGCTTGTACATTTGTGGTTTGGTCTCACGGTAGTTGAGCACTACCTTGGCTTTGCGATACTGTAGTCCCATGGTAATTGAATTTGGTTTTTAAGGGTTAATAAATGGTGTCTCCTTTCACATTCCGGCCGGGTTCTCCGCCTCTTGGGCAGGGGCGGGGCTGAGGGGGGTCTGTGATGCGGAGGCTGATGTCTTCTGCTTCGGCATAGGCGCGGTAGATGCGCCGTGTGAGCTGGGCGAAGGTGTCCTGCTGACGGGTGAGCTCCCGCAGTTCGGGCGGCTCGTCAGCATTGGCCATGCCCACGAGGATGGTGCCGCTGAGGTGCTGGCGCAGGGAGTCCCAGCCGAAGAGCACGCTGTGCTGCCCGCGCCGCCGGCAGACGCGGAGCGTCATGGGCGAGTAGCGGGTGGCGCTGCAGCGGCAGGTGTAGGTGCCGGCGGGCAGGCGGAGGCTGGGCTCGCGGGTCTCGCAGAAGGGGCTGCCGTCGATGAGGAGGCGCCCTTTCGCGAGGTCGGGGCCGAGGTGGTAGCGGATGAGGTGTAGGGTCATTTTAGTTGAAAGTTGACAGTTGACAGTTGAAAGTTAGGGCCATGCGGCGAGAAGGAAGGGGAAAATTGGCAGGTGACAGTTATAGCCATGCGGCAAGGAGTAAGGGGACTGGTGACAGGTGAGAGCTATTGCGCGCATCGCGTCAGCCCAACTGTCAACTGTCACCTGTCAACTGTCAACTTCCCTCATCTGGCCAGCAGGTAGGCCTGGCGGACGAGGTCGCGGTCGGTGAGCTTCATGCGGCTCTCCACCCAGGCCATGGCGATGACGATGTCGATGAGCTTGTCGGCCGAGGACCAGTCCAGGAAGGCGTCGGGGCGCACTCCGGAGCGCTCGGCCACGCAGTCGATGTATGCGTCGGTGTTGTTGCCGTCCTCGGGCGGCGCCCAGCGGCAGATGACCTGCCGGAGGGTGCAGAGGCCATAGAGGCAGAGGTAGGTGCGTAGGATGCGGAAGGCGGCTCGCAGTCCGAAGAGGTCGCTCTGAAACTGCACAAACTCGCGGTCCGTCTGGCGTGCCTTCTGGCCCATCCAGCGGGTGCGGTCACTCCTGCGGATGTTCAGCGGATTGTGATTTCTCTGTCCTCGTGTCATGGCGTTGGATGATGAATTGAATGATGGAACAAATGATTTCCACTACTTTCCAGATGTGCTGCTTCATGGTGTTGATAGTGTTTTGATGGTTTGTGATAATGGAGAGTTAAAGGGGTTATTAATAGGATTCAGGAGGATGCATCCGGGCCTCTTTCCCTTTTTCCGCTACAAAGGTACGGCGACTCTCTGGCACGCAGATACGTTCGTGTGCGCTGGAGTGCACTGCCCATGAAAAAATTTTCCGGCACACCGTGCACAGCCTTTCCCCAAGCCCCTGCCCCACCCAAAGGGAGCGCCCTATGGGGCTTTTAATCATATATGTACGCGCAACCAGTGGCGCAATCATCAATTGTCAGTTCTCCATTCTCCATTACCATTCATCGTGTGCGTGCGCGCAACTAGTGGCGCACCCTGCGCATCTTTTTTCGTGCACCCTGCGCAATAATAAACGCGCACCCTGCACGATTGATGTCGTGCAGGGTGCGCGCTAAAAGGGGCACAGGCGCGCCCGCCGTGTCAGTCCTCCCTGAAGAACTGGGGGAATCCGCCGTGGAAGTCGCCCTTCATGCTTATCACCGTGGCGTGAGGCTTCTGGTACACCACCAGCACCGCGCGCGTGGGGTCTTCCTTCGACTGCAGCACACGCACCAGCTGGCCCTGCTTCACGGTGGCAAACACCTGCTCGAAGCCAGCGGCCTTCAACTGGCGCACCAGGCGGTTGCCCATCAGGCGGCCCACCTTGTCGCCGCGCGAGATGAGCAGCGTCATCTCGTCAATACGTCTCAGCATGTCTTGCAGACCCGGCACAGAGACCTGGTCCAGCGGCAGCTCGTCCATCATCTTGCGAGTCACCACAAGCGTGTTCACGTCGCCCAACTTCTTGTACTTCTGCAGCACACTCTCCTGGCCCTGCGCCGTGAGCGACAGCAGCAGCATAGCCAGCATCAATAGTTTTTTCATTTCGCTTACGATATTGCCTACAAAGTTACAGCTAATTCATCGCAGCCACAACTTTTTCAATAAAAAGTGCTACATTTTATAATAAAAGCGCTAACTTTGCCTTCCGAATGATTTCGGAAGAACAAGAAAAAAAACACACAAAGACTATGGCATTCAAGGAAGTGCCTGTGCTATTGCTCACAGGCTATCTGGGCAGCGGCAAAACCACCCTGCTCAACCGCATACTCACCAACCGCCGCGGCATACGCTTTGCCGTCATTGTCAACGACATAGGCGAGGTGAACATCGACGCTGACCTCATTCAGCAGGGAGGCATCGTCGACCAGCAAGACGACTCGCTCGTCGCCCTGCAAAACGGATGCATCTGCTGCACACTCAAGATGGACCTCGTCGAGCAGCTCACCGACCTCGTCAAGATGCAGCAGTTCGACTACATCGTCATCGAGGCCTCCGGCATCTGCGAGCCAGCCCCCATCGCACAGACCATCTGCTCCATCCCCACGATGGAACCCAAATACTGGGCAGCAGGCGTGCCACGCCTCGACTGCATCGTCACCGTTGTTGACGCCCTGCGCATGAAGGACGAATTCGGCTCGGGAGCCAACCTCCAGAAGAACAACATCGGAGAAGAAGACATCGAAAACCTCGTCATACAGCAAATCGAGTTCTGCAACATCGTCCTCCTCAACAAGGCCGCCGAAGTGGAACCCGCCGAGCTGGACCGCATCAAGCAAATCATACGCGCCCTGCAGCCCAAAGCCGACATCATCGAGTGCAACTACGGCGACGTGGACTTCGACCGCATCCTCCACACCGGACTCTTCAACTTTGACAAAGTGGCCACCTCAGCCGCATGGCTCGAAGCCGTCGAAGGCGAAAACCCCACCGACGAAGACGACGAAGAAGAGGAAGAGCATCACCACCACCACGACCACGACGACGATGACGATGATGACGACGACCACGAGGACGAGCACCACCACCACCATCACGACGATGACAATGATGACGACGACGAGCACGAAGAGCACCACGCCCACCACCATCACCATCATCACCACCACCACGACCACGAGCACGGCGAAGCCGAGGAATACGGCATCGGCACCTACGTGTACTACGCACGCCGCCCCATGAACCTCAGCATGTTCGACGACTTCGTGGCACGCCTCTGGCCCAAAAACATCATCCGCGCCAAAGGCATCTGCTACTTCAAAGGCGAAGAGCAAATCTGCTACCTCTTTGAGCAGGCAGGCAAGCAATTCTCGCTCAAGAACTGCGGACAGTGGTACGCCACCATGCCCAAAGACCAGCTCGAGCGACTCCTCCAGGCCGAGCCCAAACTGCAGCGCGACTGGGACGAAGAGTACGGCGACCGCATGCAGAAACTCGTCTTCATCGGCCAGCACATGGACCACGACATGAAGACCTTCCTCAAAGAGACGCTGGATGCCTGTCTCACCGTGTGAACCGCCATCCAAACCACAACTTTTTGACAAATTAGAATAACTGAGAAAAATAAAAAGTTTTCCCTTTTGAAACGCTACGTGCTTGATTCACAGCCCGTAGCGTTTTTTTGTTCAACGAAAAGTTATCCAAAAGCGAAATTTTTTCAAAAAAAATCTCAACATTTCTTTGCTGAATTGGATAACAATACATATCTTTGCAATCGGTTTACCAAACACCACATCTGATAGCTAATCAACGGCGGAACACCCCCAAAACGTGAGCCGCAAACAACCCACACCAGGCACCCCCACAGAGGGACGCCCGACATTTCCCAGCCTGCCAGCAAACAGGAGAACACAGAGAAGACCGAAAACACCGGCAGCAGGAAAGGAAGGCCACCGAAACAAGAAGGCCAACAGCCACAACAAGCGCGGAACAAGCCCCTGGGAAGCCCCCGAAAGCCCAACCGCAAAAGCAAAAACAGCAACTAATTAAGACCATGCACGCGCAGAGCAGAAACCTCACGCACGTACATATATAAAAGTTAATAATACTACAACTAATAAAAAACACAACAATGATTCAAACAGTAAGAAAGCGCGACGGCCGTATCGTAGGATACAACGAAGAGAAAATCAAGGCCGCAATCCGCAAAGCCATGTTCCAGACAGAGAAAGGTGAGGATGAAGCGCTCATCCAGAAAATCACAGACCACATCAGCATGAAAGGCCGTGAGCAGATGACCGTGGAGGAGATACAGGACATGGTGGAGTTGGAACTGATGAGCTCTCCACGCAAAGAAGTGGCAAAGAAGTACATCGCCTACCGCGACCAGCGCTCCATCGCCCGCCGCTCAAAGACAAAAGCAATGTTCCTCGAAATCATCGAGGCCAAGAATACAGACATCACCCGCGAGAACGCGAACATGAACGCCGACTCACCCGCCGGCATGATGATGAAATTCGCGAGTGAGAGCACCAAGCCCTTCGTGGACGACTACCTCCTCTCGCCAGCAGCGCGCGAGGCCGTGAAGGAAAACTACCTCCACATCCACGACAAGGACTACTACCCTACCAAGTCGCTCACCTGCGTGCAGCACCCCCTGGACCACATCCTGAACGAAGGCTTCATGGCCGGACACGGCGAGAGCCGCCCAGCCAAGCGCATCGAGACAGCCTCCGTCATCGCCTGCATCAGCATGGAGACCGCACAGAACGAGATGCACGGCGGACAAGCCATCCCAGCGTTCGACTTCTACATGGCGCCCTTCGTGCGCTCATCATACAAGGAAGAGCTGAAGTACATCGAGCAGATGACCGGACAAGACCTCACCGAGCTCTATGACGCCCCCGTGGAAGACTACGTAGTGCGTCCGCTCGACGGACTGGCAGGCATCCTCCGCGCACGCCAGCACGCCATCAACCGCACCGTGGGACGCGTGCACCAGGCCATGGAAGCGTTCATACACAACATGAACACCATCCACTCGCGCGGCGGCAACCAGGTGGTCTTCTCCAGCATCAACTACGGAACCGACACCTCAGCCGAAGGACGCTGCGTGATTCGCGAGCTCCTCGAGAGCACCTATCGCGGCGTGGGCAATGGCGCCACAGCCATCTTCCCCATCCAGATTTGGAAGAAGAAGAAGGGCGTCAGCTACCTGCCTGGCGATCCAAACTACGACCTTTACTGCCTGGCCTGCAAGGTGACAGCACGACGCTTCTTCCCCAACTTCGTCAACCTCGACGCCACCTTCAACCAGCACGAAAAGTGGGACATCAACGACCCCAAGCGCTACATGTACGAGATTGCAACCATGGGATGCCGCACACGCGTGTTTGAGAACCGCTTCGGCATGAAGACCTCCGTGGGACGCGGCAACCTCTCCTTCTCCACCATCAACATCGTGAAGCTCGCACTCGAGTGCCGCGAGATTGAGGACAAGGAAGCACGCATCAACGCATTCTTCGCCAAGCTCGACAACCTGCTCGAAGTGACCGCCAAGCAGCTCGACGACCGCTACCAGTTCCAGAAGACAGCCTACGTCAAGCAGTTCCAGCTGCTCATGTCAAAGCTCTGGCTCGGTTCCGAGAACCTGAAAGAGAACGACACCATCGAGTCAGTCATCAACCAAGGCACCCTGGGCATCGGATTCATCGGTCTGGCCGAATGTCTCATCGCCCTCATCGGCAAGCACCACGGCGAGTCTGAAGAAGCTCAGCAGCTGGGCCTGAAGATTGTCACCTACATGCGCGACCGCGCCAACGAGTTCTCCGACCGCTATCAGCACAACTACTCCGTGCTGGCCACCCCCGCAGAGGGCTTGGCAGGACGCTTCACGCGAGGCGACCGCAAGAAGTTCGGCATCATCCCAGGCGTGACCGACAAGGACTACTACACCAACTCGAACCACGTGCCCGTGTACTACCACTGCTCTCCACGCCACAAGGCCGAGATTGAAGGTCCATACCACGAGCTCACCCGCGGCGGCCACATCTTCTACGTGGAGATTGACGGCGACGCCACCCACAACCCAGAGGCCATCATGAACATTGTGGACCTCATGGACAAGTACAACATCGGCTATGGCTCGGTGAACCACAACCGCAACCGCTGCATGCACTGCGGCTACGAGGACGCAACTGAAGGACTCGAGGTTTGCCCCAAGTGCGGCAGCACCGACATCGACACGCTGCAGCGCATCACAGGCTATCTCGTAGGCACCACCGAACGCTGGAACAGCGGCAAGCTGGCCGAGCTGCGCGACCGCGTAGTGCACAAGTAAGGCAACAAACACTTTCTTACATTTACATATTATTCATTATCATTTACCCGAATAGCTTTTGTGGCGGCGCGTCCGTGAGGATTACGCCGCCTTTCTTTTTGAAAAAGCGGAGGCGCAGCTCATGAAAGGCACGGAAAGGATACATGACGGGAAACCGCCCCCTTTCATCCCCCTGAAAGCGAGGGACCGAGGAGGCCAAGGAGCGCGCACCGAAACAGATACCCCAACAGCCACAGAAACAAAGTGCCCCACACCGGTTGACCGATGTGGGGCACTCCGACTATCCGATGCAGGGCACATCGGTTATTGAGGTATTGTGCTGATGCCGTTCCGACATCCAGTATCTGTCATAAGAAGCCACCCGAAGGGAGAAGAAACTGCATTTCTTAACGATATGAAACGCCACGCCGAAGAGAGAAGAAACCGCGCCCCTAACCGATACAAGACACGGCTCCACAAGGAGAGGAAGCCGCATTCCGCAGGAAGCAGAGCCTATCGCTTGTGGGTGAAGTAGCGCCACACGATGCGCGGGAAGGAGTGGAGCGAGGCGCGCTCAATCTGTGTCGTGTAGAAGTACTCGACGAAGCCAGGGTGCTTGGCCGCCAAGCGGAGGAACAGAGGCCTGACAAGCGGATGCATGAGCCAGTTCTGGTAGCGATTGGCCTTGCGCATGAGGTGATGCAGGTGTTCCACCCTGTCGAGATAGGTGCGGCGCAGTGTGTCAGACGAGAAGATGTGGCGCAGACGCACATGCTGGCCCACACGCTTGAGGCGCCCGTTGGCGCTGGTGAGCCAGTGGCTCTCGGCAGCAAACACACCGCTCTGCAGGGCATAGTAGAGCCCTTCGCCCGTGAGCGGCTCGACCAGTCCGGCAGCGTCGCCCGCAAAGAGGAGCCGCCACTGTTCCGACACAGGCTCAGGCATGCAGTTGCCGATGGGGAGCATCGCTCCGCGCACGTTCTGCTGGTCGGGGAAGTGCACACCCACATGAGAGAGGAACTCGCGGAAGGTGGCCTGCACATCGAAAGAGTGTCCGGACAGCCGGACCAGACCAAGGCAGACATTCTCGCCCTTGGAGAAAGCCCAAGCATAGGAGCCGGGCACTACACCGAAGTAGATGCGCACACCGGTGACATAGGGGCACTGCGCACGTGGCACCTCCGTCTCCAGGCAGAAGGCGTCACCGTTCTTCGCGCGGCGGAGCATCCATCCGTCGGGAGCCTGCTGCGCGGCACACTTCTCCACGAAGCTGTTGGCACCGTCGGCGGCAATCATGCGCCTGTATTCAATGGTGCGCCCCGAAGCTAGAGTCACCAGTCTCTTTCTGAAGTCAATGCCAGTCACCGCGTCACCCTCAATCAGACGTCCGCAACAGCGCTGGTCGCCCAGCTGCTCAAAGTGGCGAGCCATCCACTCGTCGAAGCGCACGCGGTCAATCAGCGTGATAGGCTCGCGTGGAGTCACCTCCACCACCTGCTCCAAGCCGCGGGTCTGATGCCCGTTCCAGAGCGAGAACTCCGTCTCGCGGCTCACCACACAGGCATCCAGGCACTCGCGGGCCACCTCGGGACCGAGCAGCGTCTCCAGCGTGTGTCGCGCCTTGGCGGTGAGCAGTCCGCCGCATAATTTATGACGTGGGTATTCCTTGGCCTCCACCAGCAAGCAGCCGATGCCATAGTTGGTGCAAGCGATTGCAGCCGCTGTGCCAGCCGGACCACCGCCCACGATTAGTACGTCAGTATACATAGAGGGTATTATAGATTGTAACGGTGTAGTCATGTATCAATGGTGCCCTAAATTGGCGTGTAAATAGTGTGTGCCCACAAAAGTACAATGTTTTGGATATACTGCCAAAGCATTTCCATAAAAATTGTTGTACTTTTTACACTTATGTTCCGATAAGGGAAACTTACGTGCGCACACTGGTATGAAAATGCACATTTTGCAGTCTCACGGCACACGCAGACACAGCAAGCTCCCCGTGGTTCCCTCACAGCATATTGCCCATGCGGTCTTCCGCCTGGGGCGCAGTGTGCCGCCAGCGTGCCAAATCAGCCCCTCACTCTGGCCTGCGCTCCCTGCAACGGAAAAAAAACACGCCAAACATACCGCTATCTCGAAGAAGTTCACTACCTTTGCAACCGTAAAGAAAAACTCGGGGTGCTGAAGCCGCCGTGCCGACGCTGAGATGATACCCATAGAACCTGACGCGGATAATGCCGCCGCAGGGATGCAGTGACCACACACAACGGGCAACTGTTGTAACGCACACACCGCCGCCACATGGCCACAGGAGCCGGGCCACCACACCCGCCCCGCACCATCGGACGGACGTGCAGCGCCAACCGCCCGCAACGCCCCGAGTAGCAAGTGCCTGACAGCACCGGCTGCTCTTTTTTTGTTTAAGCACGGAGCGAGTGGGCTTTCACTCCCCATTTCACGAGATTCCACACGCTCCATTTCATGATAATATACAAGGTAAAGATATGAAACTACAAATCAACAACCAGGAGCGAGAGACCGCCGCACGCAACCTGCAGGAGCTGGCGGAAGAGCTGCAGCTGCCCGCCAAGGGCGTGGCCGTGGCTGTGAACAACGCCATGGTGATGCGTGCCAGCTGGGCGACGCACACCCTCAGCGAGAACGACCGCATCACCATCGTCAAGGCCGCCTGCGGAGGATAAGCCCATGCTGCAGTTCATCTCACACTACACCGACCGCTACACCTACCTTGACTCCATACGCTTCGCCCTCGAAGGCGGATGCCGGTGGGTGCAGCTCCGCATGAAGGGAGCCACCGACGACGACGTGCGGCCCATCGCCCGCGAAGCCCTCAGCCTCTGCCGCCAGGCAGGAGCCACCTTCATCATCGACGACCGTGTGGCCCTCGTCAAGGAACTGGGAGCCGACGGCGTTCACCTGGGCAAGAACGACATGCCCATCGCTGAGGCACGCCAGCTGCTCGGGCCCAACTGCATCATAGGCGGAACGGCCAACACGTTTGCCGACATCGTAGCGCACCACCGCGCCTCGGCCAACTACATCGGCTGCGGGCCCTTCCGCTTCACCACCACGAAGGACAACCTCTCGCCCGTGCTCGGGCTGGACGGCTACCGCCACATTGTGGAGCAGATGCGCCAGGCCCGCATCGACCTTCCCATCGTCGCCATCGGGGGCATCACCGCCGGGGACATTCCGGCCATTCTCGGCACCGGCATCACCGGCATAGCCCTCAGCGGCGCCATCCTGCGCGCCAGCGACCCCGTCAAAGAAATGAAACGAATCATCAATATCACACAACCATGAGCAAATTAGTCATTGCAGGACGGGAATTCAACTCCCGCCTCTTCCTTGGAACAGGGAAGTTCAACAACAACGACCTGATGGCACGCGCCATCGAGGCCTCACAGACTGAAATGGTCACCGTGGCCATGAAGCGCATCGAGCTGGACGACAAGAATGACGACCTCCTCAAGCACATCATCCAGAACCCCAACATCCAGCTGCTGCCCAACACCTCCGGCGTGCGCAACGCTGAAGAAGCCGTCTTCGCGGCCCAGATGGCACGCGAGGCCTTCGGCACCAACTGGCTCAAGCTGGAGATTCACCCCGACCCACGCTACCTCCTGCCCGACTCGGTCGAGACACTCAAAGCCACAGAGCAGCTGGTCAAGCTCGGATTCGTCGTCCTCCCCTACTGCCAGGCCGACCCCACCCTCTGCAAGCACCTTGAAGAGGCAGGCGCTGCCACCGTCATGCCGCTGGCAGCGCCCATCGGCACCAACAAGGGCCTGCGCATGAAGGACTTCCTGCAGATCATCATCGAGCAGGCCACGGTGCCTGTTGTGGTCGACGCCGGCATCGGCGCGCCCAGCCACGCCGCCGAGGCTATGGAGATGGGCGCTGACTGCTGCCTAGTCAACACCGCCATCGCTGTGGCAGGCGACCCCGTAGCCATGGCCGACGCCTTCCGTCAGGCTGTCATCGCCGGACGCCAGGCCTACGAAGCCGGACTCGGAGCCATTGCCGACTGTGCCGAGGCTTCCAGCCCATTAACTGCATTCCTTAACTAAAAGACAGACTATGCCACAAGACAACAAAGCATACGCCAAGCGCGAGAAAGCATACATGCAGGGAACCCTCTTCCCCAACATCCGTGTGGGCATGACCAAGGTCAACCTCACGCCCACCGTGACCAAAGACGAGCGAGGCATCCCTCACACCGAGCCTAATGCGCCTGTATATATATATGATACCAGCGGTCCCTTCTCCGACCCCAACATCGAGGTGGACCTCAAGAAGGGACTGCCCCGCATGCGTGAGCAGTGGATCATCGACCGCGGCGACACCGAGCAGCTGAAGGAGGTCACCTCCGAGTACGGCAAGCAGCGCCTGGCCGACCACTCACTCGACAGCCTCCGCTTTGAGCACATACAACTGCCACGACGCGCCAAGCAGGGCAAGGCTATCACTCAGATGGCCTACGCCAAAGCCGGCATCGTCACGCCCGAGATGGAGTATGTGGCCATCCGCGAGAACATGAACTGCCGCGAGCTGGGCATCGAGAGCCACATCACGCCCGAGTTCGTGCGCTCTGAGATAGCGCGCGGACGCGCCGTGCTGCCCGCCAACATCAACCACCCCGAGAGCGAGCCCATGATTATTGGGCGCAACTTTGCCGTGAAGATCAACACCAACATCGGCAACTCCGCCACCACCTCCTCCATCGAGGAAGAAGTGGACAAGGCCGTGTGGAGCTGCAAGTGGGGCGGCGACACGCTCATGGACCTCTCCACGGGCGCCAACATCCACGAGACACGCGAGTGGATTGTGCGCAACTGCCCCGTGCCCGTCGGCACCGTGCCTATCTATCAGGCCCTCGAGAAGGTGAACGGGCGCGTGGAGGACCTCACCTGGGAAATCTACAAGGACACGCTGATTGAGCAGTGCGAGCAGGGCGTGGACTATTTCACCATACACGCAGGCATCCGCCGCCACAACGTGCACCTGGCCGACTCGCGCCTCTGCGGCATCGTGAGCCGTGGCGGCAGCATCATGAGCAAGTGGTGCCTCATTCATGACAGGGAGAGCTTCCTCTACGAGCATTTCGACGACATCTGCGACATCGTGGCGCAGTATGACGTGGCGCTCTCGCTGGGCGACGGACTCCGTCCCGGCTGCACCGCCGACGCCAACGACGCTGCACAGTTTGCCGAGCTCGACACCATGGGAGAGCTTGTCACCCGCGCTTGGGACAAGAACGTGCAGGCCTTCATCGAGGGCCCTGGCCACGTGCCCATGCACAAGATTCAGGAGAATATGGAGCGCCAGCTCGACCATTGCCACGAGGCGCCTTTCTACACGCTGGGCCCCATCGTGACCGACATTGCTCCGGGCTATGACCACATCACCAGCGCCATCGGCGGCGCGCAGATTGCGTGGCTCGGCACGGCGATGCTCTGCTACGTGACGCCTAAGGAGCACCTTGCCCTGCCCAACCGCGAGGACGTGCGTGTGGGTGTGGTCACTTACAAGATTGCGGCTCATGCGGCCGACTTGGCTAAAGGACATCCCGGCGCCACCATCCGCGACAACGCCCTGTCGAAGGCACGCTTCGACTTCCGCTGGCGCGACCAGTTCCACCTCTCGCTCGACCCCGAGCGCTCGCTGCAGTATTTCGAGGAGGCGGGCCACACGGACGGCGAGTATTGCACCATGTGCGGACCTAACTTCTGCGCAGCGAAGCTGACGCACGACCTGCGCAAACTGAAGTGAGCCTTATGGAACTGAGCAGCACACAGAAACGGCGCTACAACCGCCACCTCATCCTGGAGCGTTTCGGGCGTGAGGGGCAGACGCGCCTCTTGCAGTCGAAGGTGCTCATCGTGGGGGCTGGCGGACTGGGCTCGCCGGTGGCGCTCTACCTTGCTGCGGCGGGTGTGGGCACCCTCGGGCTGGTGGACGGCGACCAGGTGAGCCTGACGAACCTGCAACGGCAGGTCATCCACAGCACGCCCGACGTGGGACGTCCGAAGGTGGACTCGGCGGAGGAGAAGCTCCGCGCCATCAACCCCGATGTGACCATCGTCAAGCATGAGGTGTATCTGAGCGAGGACAATGCGCTGGACATCATCCGTCCCTACGACTTCGTGATAGACGGCACGGACAACTTCGCCACGAAGTACCTCGTGAACGACGCCTGCGTCATGCTCAGCAAGGCGTTCTGCATGGGCGGCATCAGCCGCTACTCCGGACAGGTGATGACGCACCTTCCGGGCACGGCGTGCTACCGCTGTCTGTTCCCCGAGCCGCCCGAGATAGCCGACGTGGAGACGTGCTCCACGGTGGGTGTGCTGGGCAGCATTGCCGGCATGCTGGGCACGGTGCAGGCCACCGAGGCCATCAAGTGTCTGGCGGGTGTGGGCGAGCCGCTGTGCAACGCTCTGCTCACCTTCGACGCGCTGACCATGGACTGGCAGCGATTTGACTTTCCGAAGAACGAGGACTGCGCTCTGTGCGGAGCGCATCCCACCATCACGCGGCTGAAGGAGTATGCCTTCAAGCCGTGCAGCAAAAAGATATAACGATATGTTTTCAGACGAATTAAAGAAAATCAGTTGGGAGGAGACCACGGAGCGCATCGCCTCCATGACTGACACGGATGTGCGGCGTGCACTGGCCAAGGAGCACTGCGACGTGAACGACTTCATGGCGCTGCTCTCGCCTGCGGCTGAGCCGTATCTGGAGACCATGGCGCGCCTCTCGCGCAAGTACACCGAGGAGCGTTTCGGCAAGACCATCTCCATGTTCATTCCGCTCTACATCACCAACTCGTGCTCCAACTCGTGCGTCTATTGCGGCTTCCACCGCGAGAACCCCATGGCGCGCACCATCCTCACGCCCGAGCAGATTGAGGATGAGTATCGTGCCATCAAGCAGCTGGCTCCGTTCGAGAACATCCTGCTGGTGACGGGCGAGAACCCGGCCAAGGCGGGTGTGCCCTACCTGGCCAAGGCGATTGACATTGCGAAGAAGTACTTCTCGAACATCAAGATAGAGGTGATGCCCCTGTCGGCTGAGGACTACAGAGAGCTGACCCACCACGGCCTGAACGGTGTCATCTGCTTTCAGGAGACGTACAACCGCGAGCACTACAACATCTACCACCCGCACGGCATGAAGAGCAAGTTCGAGTGGCGCTGCGACGGCTTTGACCGCATGGGCCAAGCGGGAGTCCACTCCATTGGCATGGGCGTGCTCATCGGCCTGGAGAAGGAGTGGCGCACGGACGTGACGATGATGGCGCACCACTTGCGCTACCTGCAGAAGCACTACTGGAAGACGAAGTACTCGGTGAACTTCCCGAGGATGCGCCCTGCGCAGAATGAGGGCTTCCACCCCAACTGCTTCATGACGGACCGCGAGCTGGCTCAGGCCACCTTCGCCATGCGCATCTTCGACCACGACGTGGACATCTCATACTCAACGCGTGAGCCGGCATTCATCCGCGACCACATGTGCACGCTGGGCGTCACTACGATGTCGGCCGAGAGCAAGGTGAACCCCGGCGGCTACCACACCTATCCGCAGGCGCTGGAGCAGTTTACCGTGAGCGACGAGCGCACCGCCAAGGTCATCAACCAGCGCCTCAAGGAGCTGGGACGCGAGCCGGTGTGGAAGGACTGGGACGCTTCGTTCGACTTTTTTGGCAAGAGCGCCTCATGACGATAGTCATCACACTGCCGCACTTCTTTGCCGGAGAGGCTGAGCGCATAGCCCAGCTGCTGCAGCGGGGCGACGTGGATGTGGTGCATCTGCGCAAGCCCGAGGCGGCGCGCCAGAAGATGGAGGCGCTCATCCGGGCCATTCCGGCGGACCTGCACGGGCGGCTGGTGGTGCACGACCACCACGAGCTGGCCATGGCCTACGCGCTGAGGGGCATCCACCTGAACGGACGCCATCCCGAGGCCCCGGCGGGCTACGGAGGGCAGCTCAGCGTGTCGTGCCACTCGCTGGCAGAGCTGGCGGAGCGCAAGCGGGAGCCCTTTGCCTACCTGAGCCTCAGTCCCATCTTCGACAGCATCTCGAAGCAGGGATACCGCGCGGCCTTCACGGCCGAGGAGCTGGAGCGTGCCCGGCAGGAGGGCATCATAGACCGCCGCGTGATGGCGCTGGGCGGTGTGACATTCGATAAACTGGACGCCGTGCGCCAGATGGGCTTTGGCGGCGGCATGATATTGGGAGACGCATGGAGATAGTATTGACCATAGCAGGGAGCGACCCCTCGGCGGGGGCTGGTGTGCAGCAGGACCTGAAGACCATCACGGCGCAGGGCTGCTACGCGGCCACGGTCATCACGTCGCTCACCTCGCAGAACACGATGGGGGTGCGCTCGGCCATGAGCGTGCCGGCGGAGGTGGTGGCCTCGCAGCTGGACGCGGTGCTGGACGACCTGCAGGTGGGTGCCATCAAGATAGGCATGTTGCCCGACACGGACGTGGCACGGGCAGTGGCGGAGCGCCTGCAGAACTACCTGAAGGAGCACGCTGTGCCAGTGGTGTATGACCCTGTGATGCTGTCCACCAGCGGCTATCACCTCATGCAGCCCGACGCCGTGGAGTACATCGCCACGCACCTTTTCCCCCTGTGCACACTCATCACCCCCAACCTGCCCGAGACGGAGTATCTCCTGCAGCGGCTGGGCGTGGAGCGCCCGCTGGAGAGCCTCGACCTGTCGGGCCGCCAGCTGGCGGAGCGCTACGGCACGGCCTTCCTGCTGAAGGGGGGACATGCCGACTCGGCAGTGATGACCGACCGCCTGTACCTGGCGGACGGAGCCATCCACCGCTTTGAGGCGCGCAAGATAGAGAGCACCAACCTGCACGGCACGGGGTGCGCCCTGTCGTCGGCCATTGCCACGCAACTGGCGCTGGGGCACTCGCTGCCCGAAGCGGTGGAGACGGCCAAGCGGTTCCTCACCGAGGCCATTGCACGGGCGGCACATTTGGGCATCGGACACGGCAACGGTCCGGTGCAGTAATCCCACAGGGGGAGGCAGACTTTTGCCTCCCCTTTTTTGCAACTAGTGGCGCACCCTGCGCTACATTAATTGCGCACGGTGCACGATTATAATAGCGCAGGGTGCGCAATTAATGTCGTGCACGGTGCGCATGTAGAGGGGTGAACGGAGAGCAAAATGAGGAGGGCACGGAAAGCGCTTACACCTGCTGACGAATTTGCCCATGCCGCGTGCACAGAACGGCGCAGAGGGCGATGACGGCACGAGGCGACGTGCTGCAAGCAACTGAACGGAGTGAATGATAACGACTTACACGTTGCCACTCAAGGTGCGTATTTTCTCGCCTTTCTCGTCATAATAGTGTGCTATCCGTACGATTTTAGCGTTCTTTTACTGCAGATTTGACAATATTTCCGTAATTTTGCAGGCTCAAACAACAAAACAGAGACGATTACACGAATAGCTGAGAGAATGAGGAAAATACACACGATGAGCAAGCTGTCGAGCTTGCTCGCTATGACATTTTTATGGCTGTGCAGCCCCGTGGCGGTGGCACAGCACACAACTGCAACCACACAGACAGCGGCCCAGCGCACCGTGGTGACGGGCCAGGTGAAGGACGAGCAGGGACAGCCTCTGCCCGGCGTGTGCGTGCTTGTGCCCGAGACGAAGCAGGGCGTGGTGACCGACCCCGATGGACGCTACACGCTCACGGCCGACCTCATGCCGGGGCGCACCATCGAGTACTCCTTCATGGGCTTCGCCACGCAGACCGTGGTGTATGGCCACCAGAAGAAACTGAACATCATCCTGAAGGAGAGCAACACCGAGCTGGACGCCGTGGTGGTGACAGCCCGCACCAACATCAACGAGATAGACATACGCGGCAAGGCCGGCGTGGTGGAGAGCATCGACATGAAGCGCGTGGAGGAGAAGCCCATGATAGACTTCGCCCTCTCGCTCCAGGGCCAAGTGCCCGGACTCATGGTGGTGAACACCGGCGAGCTGGGCTCACGCCCGCAAATACGCATACGCGGCAACTCATCCCTGCGCAAGGGCAACGCCACCAACGAGCCCCTCTACGTGCTGGACGGCAAGGTCATCAGCGCCGACGTGTTCTACAACCTCAACCCCACCGACATCAAGAGCATCAAGGTGCTCAAGAATGCCGCCGCCTGCGCCCTCTACGGCGTGAAGGCCGCCAACGGCGTGCTGGAAATCTCCTCACAGCGCGGCTACGAGGGCGCACCCTCCATCAACTACTCCACCAACGTGGGCGTGACCACACGCGGACGCCGTGGCATTCGCATGATGAACTCGGCCGAGAAGCTGGAGCTGGAGCGCCTGCTGCAGAATCCCGAGACACCGGGCTACCGCTACAGCGCCGACTACTACAACAAGTACTACGCCAACGACCCGCAGCTGCCACAGCTCATCGCCGCCGGACAGGCCAAGCTCGACTCGCTCCGCCGCATCAACACCGACTGGTTTGACGAACTGCTGCGCAACAATGTCTATCACCGCCACTCGCTCAGCGTCAGAGGCGGCAACGGGCAGACCTCCTACTACATCTCGGGCAACTACGCCTATCAGGGCGGACGCATCCGTGGCAACAACAAGGAGCGCATGGGCATCAGGCTCAACCTGGACCAGCGGCTGGGCAAGATTGGATACCTCATGTTCAGCGTCGACGGAGCCTATGCGAAGACAAAGACTCCGAACGGCACCAACAGCAACCCCACCTCCCTCATCTACGAGCTGAACCCCTACGAGCAGAAGCACGGCACACTGTGGTCCTATCCCGGACAGACCTACAACGACCTCATGCACCAGTTTGAGGCCGAGTCGAAAGACAAGAGCGCCGGAGCCAGCGCCAGCCTCACACTCACACCGCTGCCCGGACTGGACGTGGCAGCCGTGGTGGGCGTTGACTTCCTGCTGGGCGACGCCGCGCAGTTTACCCCCTCCACCGCCTACTCGGAGCAGCACAGCGGAGCCGCCGAGGAAGCACGGGGCATCTACCAGAAAAGCAAGAACACCACGACCAACCTGACCGGCAACCTGCGCGTCACCTACAACCGCACCTTCGCCGAGAAGCACGACGTGACCGTGGGCGCCAACATGGACTACTACCGCACCGACCTGGACAACCAGCTCATGCGCGGATACGGCGTCGGCACCATCAACTCGCCCGCCGCCATCAACCAGTCGCTCAGCGGCACACGCCAGCCCTATGTGAACGCCACACGAGACAAGATGGCGCAAGTGGGATACGGAGGCGTGCTGGGATACACCTACGACAGCACCTACGACCTCTACGCCACCCTCAAGCTCGACGCCTCCTCCGTGCTGCCCAGCGACAAGCGATGGAACAAGGCATGGGCCGTGGGCATCGGATGGACACCCACACAATACGCCTTCCTGCAAGACAACAAGTGGCTGACCAACCTCAACCTCAAGGCCAGCTACGGACAGACCGCCAACCTCAACGGCGTGTCGGTGGCACAGACCGTGGCCAGCTTCGAATACGCCACCACCAGCTATGAGAGCACCAGGCCGCTCAACTTCATCACACTCTACAACAGCGACCTCGTGCCCGAGCAAAACCACTCCATCGACTACGGCTTCTCCATCGAGCTGCTCAAGCGATTCACCATCGACATGAACTTCTACACACGCAAGACCAAGCAGGCTCTGCTTGATGTGCCCATCCCCACATCTACCGGATTCAGCACACTCAAGCGCAACATCGGCGTGCTCCAGAACAAAGGCGTGGAAGTCAGCGTCAACGCCAAAGTCATCGACGGGTTCGACTGGCGATGCAGCATCGGCGCCACACTCGCCTACAACGAGAACAAGGTACTCGACCTCTACTACGCCGACCGCATCTACACCTACGAGGACGCTCTCGTGCCCGACTATGAAATCGGCAAGTCATACGACATGCTCTACGGACCCAAGTCGCTCAGCATCGACCCGCTCACCGGATACCCCATGTTCCGCGGAGGCGACGGCGAAGAGAAATCGGCCACCAAGCCACTCACCAAGGACGACGTCATCGCACTCGGACACCTCACACCACCCTACACCGGCACCGTCAGCCTGAACTTCGGATACAAGTCCTTCGACTTCGACATGGACTTCTACTACGTGCACGGAGGCGTGCAGCGATACAGCTACACCTATGTGCGCAACAAGGACACCGCCAACAAGAACGCCGTCGGCGGACAGACCGGCAAGATGTGGTTCCGCCAGGGAGACGAGAACAAGACCTACTGGACACCCTTCTACACCTCAGCCACCGCCGAGGAGAACATAGCACTCTACCCCAACTCCCGCACCGTGGGCAAGAGCGACTACCTCAAGCTCTCCATGGTGTCACTGCGATACCGAATCCCATCGGTCTGGACACAGAAGCACCTGCCCTGCGTGAAATACTGCACCGTGGGCCTGCAAGCCAGCAACCTCTACACCTGGACCTCCTACAACGAGAGCGACCCCGAAAGCGGACAGCTGGCCGGCACCACACAGCCCGTCTTCACCTTCAACCTCAACGTGACATTCTAAGCAGCAAGAACTAGCAAGACGAGTCTGCCCGGAAAGACCAGCAAGACAATATATAACAGCAACAAAACCACAAGCATGACACTCAAACAACTATACCGCACCATCGCACTCACCCTGCCACTCACCTGGCTCGGCGCCTGCTCGGTGGATGTGCCACCCCCAGACCTCTACAGCGACCCCGACGCCATCACCAACGTGGAAGCGGCGCGCTCGCTCCTCACCTCCTGCTACACCCTCTACCCACACTACGAGTACGAGTTCTCCACCCTGGGCAATGACTTCTGCCTCACGTCACTCTCGGGCAAGGACATCAACCAGCAGAACCTCTACAACTGGCAGGACAAGGACATCAGCTCGCTGGCCACCGACATGTGGCTGGCCTACTACAACTGCATCGCCAACTGCGACGTGCTCATGGAGCGGCTCGACAAGGTGAAGACCGCCTCCACCAGCGCAGCCGACGCCAAGCGAGCCATCACCGCTGAGGTGAAGACCCTCAAGGCCCTGTGCTACTTCCAGCTCCTGCGCATCTACGCACCAGCCTACAGCCAAGGAGGCGAAGCCGACGGCATCGTGCTGAAGAACCGCGTCGGACTCGAGTTCCCCAAGCGCAGCAGCCTTGCGCAATGCGTGGACTACATCCGCACCCTCCTCACCGAAGCAGCCGCCGTGGACAACGCCCCCAAGCGCAACGGATGGCTCTCGCAACAGGCAGCCCGCCAGCTGCTGGCACAGCTCAGCCTCTACACCGGACAGTATGACGAAGCACTCGCCCAAGCCAAGGAAGTGCTCAGCCACATGCCCGCCGGAGCCCTCAGCGCCAGCCAGTACCCACGCCTGTGGGACATCGCCACATGGGAAGGACGCATCTTTGCATTCAACACCGCACAGACCTATTACAACTCCTTGGAGTACAGCGCCACCGAAGGCGACCTCTTCGCGCTAAACCCCGCCCTCCGCATGGAGAACACCGACGCACGACGCGCCACCAACGAGCTCGCCATGACGATGGCAGGCGAGGAGCGCACACTCCTGGGCAAGTACAACCTGCGCAACAAGAAAGGACTCAGCACCGCCTATATCGACCAGATGCGCTACGCCGAGACCCTCTTCGTCGCCGCCGAGTGCGAGGCTCGCACCGGACACGAAGCCGAGGCACGGCAGCGCGTCAACACCTACCTCGAGGACATGGGCGCCACACCGCTGGGCGACAACCTCACAGGCACCGCCCTCGTGAAGGCTATCCTCAACGAGAAATGCCGCGAGCTGGCCGGCGAAGGACACAACTGGTTCGACCTGAAGCGCACCGGCACCACCCTGCCACGCCTCAAGCGCTGGGCCACAGCCATCGACAAGAACATCTCTGCGGACGACTACCGCTGGACCTTCCCCATCCCATCCTCCGAGTACAAGTACAACGAGAGCGTGACACAAAACCCCGGCTGGCCCCTCAACCGGAACTGACAACGGGCACGGGCAATAGCCAGCAACGGTGAGCCTCATAACGCGGCAACGGCAAGCCCAGCAGCACAGCAACGGCAAGCCATGCAGCATAAGAACGGGCAGCTCCATAACTCAACAAGACGAAACATTCATCTAAAATAAATCAAACTGTAATCAACAATGAAGAAGATTCTATTCGCCCTCATGGGCCTCTGCACGCTAGCATTCACAGCGTGCGACAGTGACGACGACAACAAGTCAGAGCTCAGCAACCGCTGGAGCATCGACGAAGTGACTCAAACGCTCTACGACAGCGACACAGAGGGTGTCAGCGTGACCGTGCGCCTCGCCATGACCCCCAACAAAGACGTGGTGCTCGAGCCTGTCATCACCTATGGCAACGACGCGATGAACAAGGTGTTCGAGACCGAGCAGTTCGTCACCATCCCTGCAGGCCAGAAGAGCACCACCTTCAAGGTGTGCGCCAATGGACTCGAGAGCATCCAGCAGAGCGGCTACATTTCCATCACCTTTAAGGAAGTGGCAGGCGTGAAGGCTGGCCAGGCTGCTTTCATATACGTCGCTCCGATGGGCGGCGAGGTGCAGACTCCCACAGCCGAACAGCAGGAGATGATGGCCACATGGAAGGACAACGGCTTCGACGCGGAGAAGTACCTCGGCGTGCACAAAGTCTCCACCACCATCACCTTCAACGATGACGACAAGGAGCTGTACTTCGGCGGACAGCAGAGCATGGAGTATAACGGATTTGTGACCATCAACGTGAGCCCCAACGCCACGGAAGACGACATCTGCCTCGTGATGAGCGGCAACGCCCTCGGCATGCAGAGCTTCCTCTACAAGACCTTCAAGCTCAACACCGTGGAGGACGAGGACTACTGGCTGCAGAACGTGCACAATACGGATCTGCTCAAGCAGGTCAACTACAACGCTGCCACAGAGACCTTCAACGTGGCGCTGGAGATTCACGTGAACCTGGACGGCAGCATCATCTTCACCAAGCTGAACGAAGAGGACAAGGAGATTGTTGCCTTCGAGTATGACTACTCTGCATGGAACCGCCAGCAGACCTTCGACACCTTCCTCTTGGACAATGGTGATGCTGGAGAGGAAGAGATTTCCATGGAAGAGGCTATCGAACAGGGCATCACACTCAATCCTGCCGCTTGCCTCGGCTACAGCGACATCTCCTACGACGCGTGGGACGGCGGCGTGACCTCGCTCTACGTCACTCCTGCGGGCAGCTGGAACAGCACAGGCCTCGACTTCGTGTTCCCATTCGACTTCTCACTCGCCAGCGGCTACGAGAAGGTGAGTGTGCGCATCAGCATCGACGACTAATCGGCTGAAGCTCACGAACACGTCACTATTCATTAACGCTATAATAAGGAAAAACTCACATGCTTCGTAAACTCGCCACGGCGCTCTTGGCCGTGACATTCTTACAGACAGCCTTTGCGCAACAGACAGCTCTCCCTCCCCACACGGTGGAGGGCTGCCTGCGCAATGGCATGCACTATATCGTGATGAACAACGACCTGCCCCGCCACACGGTGGAGGTCAGGCTCGTCATGGGCGTCGGCTCCTTGCAGGAGACGGACGACCAGCAGGGCGGCGCGCACTTCCTGGAGCACATGGTGTTCAAGGGTGTGAAGCCTTACCCCGACCGTGCGCTGGTGGACTATTTCGAGCGCCAGGGCATGAAGTACGGCCGCGACATCAACGCTTTCACAGGCTTTGACCGCACTATCTTTTGGTTCACCTTGCCCACCTTCTATGACGCCGAGCGCATCATCGACACGACGTTTGTGGCGGTGCACCATATCTTGTCCGACCTCCTCTTCCGCGAGGAGCGTGTGCGCAAGGAGCGCGGCATCATCGTGGAGGAACTGCGCGGCTACAGCACGGGCGACCCTTTCTACAACTTGAAGATAGGCAATGGGCGCCATGTCAACCGCATGCCCTTGGGCGATGAGGACGACATCATGCGCATTGATCGTCAGCGTCTGATGGACTTCTACCAGAGGTGGTACGCACCGCAGTTCGCCACCCTCGTGGTGGTGGGCGATGTGGATGCACCGCAGATGGCGCAGCGCATTGAGCAGCAGTTTGCCGACCTCGTGCCCCGCGGGGCGAAGCGCGCCGCTACGTGGCCGCTCTCCTACCCGAAGGGGGCGCAGATGATGACGGTGAGCGACTCGCTGGGCAGCGACTTGAAGCTGGACCTGATGGTGCCGCACCACTACGAGCTGAGCACCAATCTAAAGACCACCGTAGAGCAGCAGCGCGACCGCATGCTGGAGCGTGTGGTGTCGAAGCGCCTGCGCCGTGCCCGCACCGAATGTATAGTAAGCAACCAGTGGTATCTGGCCGACAAGAGCCACTTTGCCCTGACCTTCAGCGCCAGGGAGAAGGACTCGCTCCTGTGCCGCCTGACAAGGGCTGCTGCCGAGGTGAACGACCTGGCTCGCCACGGGCTCACGGAGGGTGAGCTGAAGGAGGTGGCCGAGGAGTGCGCCAAGGGCCTCTTCTGCGACACGCTGAAGGCGGTGTCGAGCAAGTGGTGCGAGGACTTCATTGAGCGCGCCATCCTGGGCTCATGCCGCATCTACTCGGTGGCCGACGCTGAGGCGGTGAAGGCGGGCATCCGCCAGACCACTTCGCGACAGCTGCAGCTGCGTGCCAAGCGACTGCTGACGGAGATGAAGCAGCACTTGCTGATGGCTTACAGCAACAACGCCTCGCAGCCGCTGACGAAGGAGGAGGTGCTCGAGGCGTGGGAGCGGGGCAAGAAAACTCCTGCCCTGCCGTATGTGGCGCCTGAGAAGGAGGAGCTGGAACCGCTGTTCATGGCGAGACAGGACTTCCGCGAGCATCCGCTGCCGACGGTGCTGGCCGAGACGCACGAGCCACAGGACAGCGCCGTGGCCTCGCGCCGCTACTACGGCGACCTGGGCCTGACGGAGGTGAACCTGCGCAACGGGGTGCGGCTCTTGCTGCGCCCTACCGACGACGAGGCCAGCCGCATTCAGCTGCTGGCCCTGGGCAAGGGTGGCACCTCGTCGCTGACGGACAATGACTACTACCAGCTGAAGGATGCGGTGGCCTACATGGACATGGGCGGCATCGACTCGGTGGATCCCGACACGCTGATTGACGTGACGGGCGACCGCAACGTGATGCTGAACGTGGGTCTGGACGACTCGTGGCACCAGCTCATGGCTACGGCCGACGCTGCCGACGCGCAGCTGCTGATGAATCTGGTGTATGAGAAGATGCACCACCCGCGCAAGGACTACGAGGACTTTGAGGACTCGCGCCAGAGCGAGCTGGAGAGCTGGGGACAGGAGACGGTGCTGGGGCGCATGATTCAGCGCGACCCCAACCGCCAGATCAGCAACAGCATCGACTCGGTGATGGGCAACATCGTGCTGCGCCGGCCTATGCAGCCCGCCGACCTCAAGGCGCTCTGCCTGGACAGCATGGACACGTACTACCGCCGCCTCTACACCAATCCGCAGGGGCTCACACTCATCCTGACGGGCCACTATGACCTGCCCACAGTGGAGCGTGCCGCCATTGGCACCTTTGCCCGTATGCAGGCGCCCGACTCGGTGCTGGCGGTGAACGACGAGCCTGTGCAGCCTGTGCGCTGCTTCGAGCGCCAGTTCCCCCACACGAACCCGACGCAGACGGTGTTCAACCACCTCTTTGCCGGCAACTACTACCCCTCGCTGCGCACCACGCTCATGTTCAAGCTGATGCGCGACCTCTTGCAGCAGCGCATGCTCAGCGTGCTGCGCGAGCGCGAAAACATTGTTTACTCGCCCTACTGCGACATGATCTATCACGGTCTGCCCCAGCGCACTTACTACTTCTGGCTCTGCTTTGCCGTGAAGAACGAGAACACGGCGCGGGCCGACGCTGCGCTGCGCGAGATTGTGAAAGACCTGCAGACGCACCCCGTGCCGGCCGTGGAGCTGGAGAAGCTGAAGCGCTCCTTCTGCGTGACGAAACGCCAGCAGTTGAGCGACGTGGCGCCCACAGAGTGGAGGGACTGCCTGGCCACGCTGCTGAAGAACGGCGAGGAGCTGGAGGACTTCGACCACTATGACGAGGTGCTGGGCAGCATCACGCCCGAGGAGGTGCAGAAGGCTTTCTGCGACTACATCGACATTGACAACCATATTGTACTGTATCAGAAACAGGAGTGAAGCCCCATCAACCTCCTTCACTCGTTTCATAAACATAACGCCATGAACAAGAAACTCATCACTACCCTCGCCTGCCTCATGCTCGCCCTCTGCGGATGGGCACAGGCAGCCCCCGAGGCATACCGCCTGTACGGCAAGGACGGACAGCCCGTCGCCTATGCCGACATGGTGAAGGACCTGGCCCAGCAAGACGCCGTCTTCGTGGGCGAGATGCACAACTGCCCCATCTGCCACTGGCTGGAGCGCCGCCTGCTGCAGTCGCTCCATCAGGCCTGCGCAGCTGAGGGCAGCGCCAAGAAGGGCAAGAAGGACGCGGCCCCCAAGGGACTGGCCGTGGGCATGGAGATGTTTGAGGCCGACGACCAGCTCGTCATCGACGAGTACTTCGCCCAGCAAATCACCGCCGACCGCTTCGAGAGCGAGGCGCGATTCTGGCCCAACTACTCCACCGACTATGAGCCGCTGGTGGACTTTGCCTATGAGCACCGCCTGCCGCTGGTGGCCACCAACGTGCCGCGACGCTACGCCAACTCGGTGAAGAACCACGGCATCGCCTTTCTCGACTCGCTCAGCGACGAGGCCAAGCGCTACCTGCCGCCGCTGCCCATCCCCTACCAGGCCAACGAGCAGGCCACAGAGGCTTTCGGACTGATGGCCGCCATGGGCAAGGGCAAGAGCAGCAACCCGGAGTGGCTCTCGCAGTCGCAGGCACTGAAGGACGCCACCATGGCGTGGAACACCGCACAGTGGCTGAAGAAGGGCTACCAGATGGTGCACTTCAACGGCAACTACCACACCGCCGCCGGCGAGGGCATCCTCACCTATCTGCGCCACTACGCGCCCAAGGCACGCTACAAGACCATCTACTCCGTGCGCCAGGAGGACATCACCGCGCTGGAGGAGGACTACCTCGGACAGGCCGATTACTACATCTGCGTGGCTGAGGACATGAGCACCAGCTACTGAGAAAAGCTCCTCGCAGCCTGCACCAAGAGTCTCCGCCCATCCGCACCCTGAAGGGAGGGGAAAGGCGAGGCAGGAATGGCGGCAAGGCTGAGGAGAAACATAGAGCACGCGTACATATTATATATAGTATACGGGGAGGTATCGTTTTGCCTCCCCTTTTTTGCAACTAGTGGCGCACCCTGCGCATCGTTTTTCGCGCACCCTGCACCACTATTAATGCGCACGGTGCACGATTAATGTAGCGCAGGGTGCGCTATTTATATCGTGCACGGCACATTATTATGCCCCTGCACCCTCACCTCTTGTGAGTATTCTTGCTCCGCGAGTGAGTATTTTGAGGGTGAGCAGAGTACGAAAGTGCTTGTAATAGAAAGTAATTGCTTAACTTTGCAGCCGTTAGAGAAAAAGGACATAAGGGCAACAGGCCCCAGGCGAAGACCGCCACAGAGTGAAAGAAAACAGAGCGGACAGAGGAACCAAGAACGGCTCGCCTGACGAACCTCAACAGAGAGAAGAAGAGAGGGGCAGGCGGCATCACTGCCACCCCGCCCCAAAGACCCACCAAAGGCAGAGGATAACAATAGAGATTGAAGGATATTAAAGAATTAAAGACAACTAAACAAAAAAACAGACAATGAACAACATGAAGAAAATGACATTGATGCTTGCCCTGATGGTGGCAAGCGTGATGGGAATGAGCGCCAAGAACGCGCTGGTGGTGATTGCACACGGCTCACCCATGCCACAGTGGCGCAAGCCCGTGCTCGACGTAGAAAAGCTCCTGCAGAAGGAGATGGCCGACGTGAAGGGATTCAGCTATATCCGCGTGGCCATGATGGAATTCACCGAGCCTACCATCGCATCGGTGGTGGAAGACTGCGAGAAGCAGGGCGTGGACACCATCTACGCCATCCCCTTGTTCATGGCTCCCTCAGGCCACTCAGAGATGGACATCCCCAACATCCTCGGACATAAGTACGACGCCGACACACACGCCGAGCTGGTGGAAGAGAACACCAAGTTCGTCAACACCAAGCTCCCCATCATCGTAGGTCCCACGCTGAGCTACGACGACTTCCTGGAGAAGACCATGCTGAAGCGCGTGCAGGAGATGTCGAAAGACGTGAAGGACGAGGCCGTGCTCTTTGTGGCACATGGCGACGACCAGTTCATCGGCTTCTGGAACCAGAAGATGGAGTCCATCAGCAGCTGCGTGAAAGAGGCTACCGGCATCAGCGTCACCGACTACAAGTTCGTGGCCATGGGCGCCAAGATGATTAGCGAGATGGTGCCAGCCATCGTGAAGATGAGCCAGCAGAAGCCACGCGTGCTCGTGCAGGGCGTTTACCTCACTTCATCAGCCAAGGAGATGGCCGAAGGCTTCGGCGTGGACGAAGTGCTCAAGGAAGCCCTCCCCAACAAGCAGACCGAAGTGGTGTTCAGCGCCAACGGCATCCTGCCTGCCTCCACCAACGAAGTGTGCGCATGGATTAAGACCCGCGCCACCGAATGGCTGAACAGCAAATAAGACAAACGTAGAGGAGCATGGTGCCCGCACGGCACACGACGGGCACCATGCACCTGTGTAAAAGTATCATGTGAAAGCACAGACACGAAATAGGCACACAAAAACACATCTAACACACACACTTTGACCCAGAATAAATGCACTTTGTCACAGTACACAAGCACAACTAACAACTTCATACATAAATACTAATACACGATCAAAAGACACACGCCCGTCAGCCCTGCGTAACCATGAGCGCAGGGCTGAAACACTAAGCGGGGCAAGCGCTGAGAACAACTCTCAATGCTTGCCCCGCCTGCTGTATCTATGAGCCGGCATGGCCGAAGGAACTGTATGAGCTAGCCTATCGGGGGAAACCAGAAAGACTAGAAACTCCTAGAACAACTAGGAAACACCACAAAACTAGAAAGCTAGGAAACTATAAGCCTAGGAAGCAAGGCGCCTGTGGGCCCGAAGGGGTGCACCCTACGCAAGAAGCGCTATCGCCCTGCTGGATCCACCTCGATGCGCTCCAGCACGATGCCGGGGTCGAGGGGCTGGAGGGTGAGGCGGTGCGAGCCTGCGGCAAGGGCTGGCAGCTGCAGGGGCTGACGGTTCTGGCGGGTGGTCTCCCACTCGAAGTTCTGGTCGTGCGCCATCTGCGTGACGAAGCGGCTGGCCTCGTTCACATTGAGTGTCTGCACCAGCTGTCCATCCAGAAGGACAGAGAGCCGCTGCCCGCGCCCATCGTTGAAGGGGAAGTTGGTGGCCAGCGTGAGGACCAGGCGTGCGCCCTCCTGAGGTTGCGCGATGCTGAAGTCGTAGCTGATGCTGGCTCCCTCGGTGCTCTTTGTGTAGGGCAAGAGGGCGATGGCGTCTTTCCACACGCCCATGTGGGGGATGACCTGCCAGGTAGCTTCCTTCGCGTCGGCCTTCTGCACGAAGTCGGAGGCCTCGAGCACGGCCAGGCGCTCACGGGGCTGCGCCACAAAGGTCTTGCCCACGGTGGCCTCGGCAGAGTCGATGCGCGTGACGTTCGGCATGATGTTGCGTGGCGGATTGTTCCACGAGCGGTAGCCGATGTGTATCTCGTCCATCATGTGGTTCCACTTGCCACGTGCAATCTTATGGTTGTACTCGTCGCAGAGCTCAGCGTCGCGACGGAAGCAGAGCTCCGCCTTGTCGGCCCACTCGTTAGCGCGCAAGTCCTTCTGCGCAGCGTAGTAGTGGTTCATGGCCACAGCGTGGTAGAGGTTGTAGAGATTAGCGAACACACGCACGGGGTGATAGACGAGCTCGTTGTAGGTCTGGCGGTTGGGCACAGGGATGAGCTCACGCAGGATGGTGGCATCGCGTTCGAGCTTGTCGTATTCGTCCACTCGCTCCTGCCACTCTCCGGCGGCAAGGTTGAAGGTGCGCGTGTCGAGCTGTTCGGGTGTGCGGCGGTGCGCGTACTTGCACTGCAGATTGAGGATGCGCGCGGCCTCCTTGGCGCACTTGTCGCCAAACTGCTGGCGGCAGAAGCTCTCGGTGTAGTCCATCAGGTTGGCGGCGTTGAACTGTGCGGGGTTCCACGCCATGCGGAACCAGAAGTCGATGGGGAACTCCATAGGCTTCAGGTCGCCCACGTTGAGAATCCAGAGCTGATTGACGCCGTAGGTGTAGGTGAGCTGCAGCTGCTCCCACATACGCTGGATTTGTGTGACGTTCTGGAACTTGGAGTTGCGGGGCGCGCCCACATAGTCCACATGGTAGTACATGCCGTAGCCGCCGGGGTGACGGTGGGAGAAGGCGCCCGTGCCTCGGTTCCACTCCTGCTCGGGGAGGACGCGCACGTTGCCCCAGTTGTCGTCGCAGAGGAGGAGGATGACGTCGTCGGGCACTTGCATGCCTTTCTCGTAGTATTCCTGCACTTCCTTATAGAGGGCCCACACCTGTGGGGTCTCGCGGGCAGGACGGTTGGTGGCCTGTTCGATGAGCTTTCGCTGGTTGCCCACGATGCGCTCGAGAAGGGCCACGTCGGCATGGTCTCCCATGGCTTCGTCGCCGTCGCCGCGCATGCCGATGGTCACGACGTCGTCGGTGTGCTGCATACGCTCCACGCCGGTTTTCCAGAAGCGGTCGAGAGTCTCTTGGTTCGTGTCGTAGTTCCAGGCTCCGTACTCGCGGCGGTGGCTGGTCCACTCCTTGTGGGCGCGGGCCATGGGCTCGTGGTGGGAGGTGCCCATGCAGATGCCCATGTCGTCGGCGGTCTGCATGTTGAGGGAATCGTCGGCATAGAAGGCGGCGTCCCACATGGCGGGCCACATGAAGTTGCCCTTGAGGCGGAGGACGAGCTCGAAGACACGGCTGTAGAACTCATGGTTGTAACTGCCGAAGTTTTCCTTCACCCAGCCTGTGAGGCAGGGGGCCTCGTCGTTGAGGAAGATGCCGCGGTAGCGCACGGCGGGCTCGCCGTCCGTGTAGGTGCCAGGCTTGATGTAGAGCTGGTCGTGGTGCTCGATGGGGGTGTCGGCCCAGTAGTACCAGGGGCTGACGCCTATCTGCTGTGAGAGTTCGTAGATGCCGTAGATGGTGCCTCGCTTGTCGCTGCCGGCAATGATGAGCTGCTGGCCGTCGGTGGTGATGACGAACTTCTCGCGCTTGCCTTTCAGCTGACGGGCGATGTCGCGGTGGCGCTTGGCATACTTGTCGATGGCGGCGCTGCGGCCCAAGGTGCCGATGAGGATAGGCAGGTCTTGGCGTCCGGTTACTTGCTGGAGGTCGCGCTTGAGGTTGTCGGCGGCAAGGTGCACGCCTTTCCAGTCGTTGGGGTCGCAAAGGACTTCACCTTTCAGGTCGGTGAGGCACAGGGTGTGCGGCTCGGCCTGAAAGGTGACGAACTGTGCGGCGGCGCTGGCGGTCATTGTGATGAGGGCCAGCGCCATCGTGAGGAGTATCTGTTTCATGTGTATGGGGTTGGATGTGCGTGTTTGGGGTTATTTGCCCAGACGCTCCACCCAGAGCTTGTAGGCTGCCTTGTAGGGGGCGGCGTCGGCTTCGGGCTTGATGGTGCCTCGGTGCTTGAGGGTCTTGAAGGCGTCGTCGCTGTCCTTGTAGATGCCGGCTCCGATGCCTGCTCCGTAGGCTGCTCCCACTGAGCCGTCGGTCTCGTAGAGCTCGATGGTGGCTCCGGTGACAGTGGCGAGGGTGCGGCAGAAGAGCGGGTTGAGGAACATATTGGCGTGTGCGGCCTTGATGGTCTGTATCTTCATGCCCATGCCTGCCATGACTTCCATGCCGTAGGCAAAGGAGAAGGCGATGCCTTCGTGGGCGGCACGGATGAGGTGTGCCTTCTTGTGGATGTTGAAGTTGATGCCGTGAACGGATGCGCCGACGTTCTCGTTCTGGAGGACGCGCTCGGCTCCGTTGCCGAATGGGATGACTGAGAGTCCTTCGCAGCCCACGGGCACGGTTTCTGCCAGTTCGTTCATCTCTGGGTAGCTCATGCCTTCAGGCGCTACGGTGCGGCGCATCCAGGCGTTGCAGATGCCGGTGCCATTGATGCAGAGGAGCACACCGAGACGGGTCTCGCCGTTTTCGCCGTGGTTGACGTGGGCGAAGGTGTTGACGCGTGAGAGCTTGTCGTAGTTGACTTCGCCGAGCACGCCGTACACGACGCCTGAGGTGCCGCCTGTGGCTGCTATCTCACCGGGCTTCATGACGTTGAGCGAGAGGGCGTTGTTGGGCTGGTCGCCACCACGGTAAGCGATGGGTGTGCCTGCTGGGATGCCGAGCTCCTGAGCCACAGCGTCGCAGACGGTGCACTGCACGGAGAACGTGGGGACGATGTCGGCGATGATGCTGTCGGGGAAGCCGAAGTAGCTCATGATGTCCTTGCTCACCTCGCCGTTCTTGAAGTCCCAGAACATTCCCTCGGAGAGGCCGCTGACGGTGGTCTGCTTCTGTCCGCCCGAGAGGCGCATGGCGATGTAGTCGCCTGGGAGCATGATTTTGTCTATCTTCTGGAAGAGCTCAGGCTCGTTGTCCTTCACCCAGGCGAGCTTGGCTGCGGTGAAGTTGCCGGGCGAGTTGAGCAGGTGCTGGAGGCACTTCTCGCCGCCGATGGCGTTGAAGGCTTCGTTGCCGTAGGGCACAGCGCGTCCGTCGCACCAGATGATGGAGGGGCGCAGGGGCTGTCCGTCCTTGTCCACGCACACAAGGCCGTGCATCTGGTAGGAGATGCCGATGGCTTTCACTTTGCTGAACGAGCCGCCTGCCTTCTCGGCGAGGCGTGCGGTGGCGCACTTGAGCTCGTCCCACCACATGGAGGGTTCCTGCTCGGCCCATCCGGGCTGCTGCGCCACGATGGGGGCTTCGTTGTCGGGATACTGCGCACTGGCCACGGTCTGGCCTGTCTGTGCGTCTACCAGCGCCGCCTTGACTGACGACGTGCCTATGTCATAACCTAATAGTAACATTTCTTTTATTCTTTTTATTTAGAGAAGCTCCTTCAGTCCACTTGTCGAGGGTGAGGAAGACACCCTCAATCCCCCTGATGAGGGGGAAGGGAGTTAAATGGGGAGTTAAAGCGGGGCTTCTTCCCCCTCGACAGGGGAACCGATGGAGGCTTCTTCTCGTTGTTCGTAACTTATGAATAATTGTTCGCAAGTTATGAATAATTGTCCGTAAGTTTGGAATAATTGTTCACAACTTATGAACGACTCCTGCTGCGCCTGCCTGTCCTCTTGCCTTGCGGCGCTGGGAGGGGCGGGCGTGTGGGGTTGCGACTACTTGTCCAGACCCTCGATGGTCTGAATGGTGCCGTCGGCGTTGTAGTGGAGCTCTGCCACCTTGAGGGAGCGGAGCCACGTCTTGTCGTTGGATGGCACGCAGTCGTGGTGGAAGAGGTACCACTTGCCCTTGAACTCGGCAATGGCGTGGTGTGTGGTCCAGCCCACCACGGGGGTGAGGATGACGCCCTGATAGGTGAAGGGGCCATAAGGATTGTCGCCCGTGGCGTAGCAGAGGAAGTGCGAGTCGCCGGTGGAGTATGAGAAGTAGTACTTGCCGTTGTACTTGTGCATCCACGATGCCTCGAAGAAGCGGTGAGGGTCGCTGGCCTTCAGGGGCTGGCCGTCCTTGTCGAGGATGACGACGCGGCGGGGAGCCTCGACGAACTGGAGCACGTCGCCGCTCATCTTGGCCACGAAGCTGGGCAGGGCGGGCATGTCGGGCTGGGCGAAGAGCTCGCCGCCGCGTGTGGGCTCAGAACCCATGTCCACGAGTCCGTTGTCGTCGCCATGCTTGCCGTGCACAGGCTCAAAGCCAGGGGCGAAAGGCTGTGCCCACTGGAGCTGTCCGCCCCACAGGCCGCCGAAATATACGTAGATTTGTCCGTCGTCGTCCTTGAAGGCGCAGGGGTCGATGGAGAACGAGCCACGGATGGGCTGGGGCTGTGGCTTGAAGGGGCCCTCAGGCTTGTCGGACACGGCCACGCCCAGACGGAACACGCCGTCATAGCCCTTGGCCGAGAAGATGTAGTAGTACTTGCCGTCCTTCTCCACCACGTCGCTGTCCCACAACTGCTTCTCGGCCCATGGCACATCATTCACGTCGAAGATGACGCCGTGGTCGGTAGCCGTGCCGTTCTCCAGATCGGTGAACGAGAGCGCGTGATAGTCCTTCATCTGGAAGTGGCCGCCGTCGTCGTCCTCTTCCGCACCTGCCTCCCAGTCGTGAGAGGGGTAAATGAACAGTTTGCCGTCAAACACATGAGCCGCGGGGTCGGCCATGTAATCCTGTGGATAAAGATATTTCTTTCCTTCCATAATGATTATATTGGTTTTATGATGGTTAGTTTTGATAGGCGACGATGACGGAACGTGCGCGCCAATGGGGATTTAGCGCTGGGAGCAAGGCGCCTGGGCTTTCGCCCGAAGAGGACTTTGGCGACTGATGGCAAGCAACCAACAGATATGTCCCTAATGCCAATAGCTGTTTACGCATATACACTCGGATTTCCGTTCCTTCAGTCTTTCACACGGTCCACACCACTCGGTGCAGCCGCTTGCCCCTCATCACCACCAGCTGGTGAGGCGGAGGAGCTTGTCCACGGTGGACTTGGGCTTGCTCTCGCGGTCGAAGAGGGTGGCATACTCGGTGCGCCCCTTCACAGGCCAGTCGTTGCGCCAGGAGTTGGCATCGTTGAAGCACCAGAAGTTGACACGAAGCACGTCGTCCTTGTGGCGCATGAGCATCTTGAAGAAGTCCACCCAGAACTCGTCGGCCTTCTCCTGCTGCTCGGCAGGCAGACCATAGGTGTAGGGGTCCAGCTCCGGACGGTACTTGAAGTTAGTCGACACCTCGGCGCCCTCCATCTCGTAGGGGTTGGGCAGCACCGAGAGGTCAAGCTCCGTGAACTGTGCCGGAATGCCCAGCTTGGCAATCTCCTGAATGGAGCGCTCGTAGAGCTTCACATAGTCCTCGGCACCCAGGAAGAGGTGTCCCTGCATGCCGATGGCATGGATGGGGAGTCCCTGCTTGATGAGCGGACGGAAGAAGTCGATGACGCCCTTCAGCTTCTCGGGCTTGTACATGGAATAGTCGTTGTAGTAGAGCTCGATGGTGGAGTCGGCCTCGTGGGCATACTGGAAGGCGAGCGGAATGAACTCCTCGCCCAGTATCTCGTAGAACTTGGAGTGGCGCAGGGTGCCGTCGTCCTCAAAGGCTTCGTTCACCACGTCCCACGCCTCCACCTTGCCGCGGAAGTGGTTGAGGATGGCGAAGATGTGGTCGTGCATGCGCTGCTTGAGCACCTCGGCGCTCACCTGGTTGCCCTCCTTGTCCACAAAGAACCAAGGGGCGCACTGTGAGTGCCAAATGAGGCAGTGGCCCACCACGTGCTGACCGTTAGCCAGCGCCTTCTCCACCAGCTCGTCGGCCAGCGTGAAGTCATACACCTCTTCCTCGGGATGGATGACCTCGCACTTCATGCAGTTCTCGGGCACCACCCAGCCAAAGTGCTTGGCGATGATGGGATAGTCGGCCGTCTGGTCCAGGCTGCTGGCGCCAGAGTAGGTCACGCCTGCCTTCTTCTCCAGCTCGGCCTTCACCTCCCACTGGTTCACACTCACGCCCATGCGGAAATAGTCGGCATAAGCCTCCTGCAAGGAGCAGTTGTTGCGGCAGCAGCTTGCGCTCAAGAGGGACACAAGCGCCACGGTAGTAACAATAATGCTTTTCTTCATTGCGTAGATGTAAGTACTTTTCTATATGGATATTTGTGTTGTTGCTCTGTCAGAATACGGGGCGCCGCCCTCGGGAGAGCGGGCCATGCGCTGCAGTCAACGCGGCTGTGGCGCGGAGGAGCGGCACCCCCACCCTGCGGATGGGAGCACCGCCGCTGCGCTATGGGGTGGGCTTACGCCTTGTGGCGCGCCTCAATCTCGCGGTTCATCTCGTCCAGACGCTCGTCGGTGAGAGGATAGCGGTATATCAGGAATCCTACGATAATGAGCAGGATGGCTGGAATGATGCAGGTGAACCAAAGGATGGCGTTCTGCGCAATCTCGGAATAGTTAGCCAGCTTGGTGTAGTAGGCATTGACCGGAGCGCTGATGAACGACGCCAGGAACACCACCACAAACACGCTCAGCACGAGCTGCAAGCTCTTGTTGGCACGGAACTCGGCAAACATCTCGCCGTAGGTGACTGGCTTCTCGGGCGTGGTGGCGATTCTCTCCTTGCAGCCTGTGAAGCAGAACAGCAGGAGCACGAAGCCTACCAGCGCAAAGATGCCCGTGACAGCGAACCATGCGTTGGGGGCAATGGGCAGAGCTGACTCCTCGCTGGCCAAGTCGAAGCCAATGAGACCCATCACCAGCGGCGTGATCCAGCCGGCAATGGAGAAGCCTGCCTTGAAGGCGACGCCAGCCAGTGCGTTGACCGTAGCGGCGGGGCGGTTGCCCGTGCGGTACTCGGCCTCGGTGATGACCTCTGGCACCAGCGCCCACATCAGGGAGCCCACCAGCAGACCCACACCGGTCATGACCTTAGCCACCTGCACGATGGTGTTGCAGTCGGCCACGTCGAAGAACTTGCCGATGACATACAGCGCCACAAAGCCCACGAAACCGATGGTGAGCAGCAGGTAGTAGAGACCCTTCTTGCCCAGCAGCGACTTCAGCGCGGGCAGCGAGGGCAGGATGACGAATGCAGGGATGGTACCAATGGCCATGAACGTGGCTTGGTTCCAGTCGATGGCCGTGTGCACCACGATGGCAAGTCCGATGGGGAAGCCTGCCTGCACCACAATCTGGCCAATGTTGGCACACACCATACGGGTGGAGGTGAGCTTCAGCACCTCGTCGTTGTCGCGCGTCATGCTCGCCATGATAGAGCCGTAAGGGATGTTGACCACAGAATAGATCATGCTGAGCACGGTGTAGCTCACCGTCGCATAGATAATCTTCGCCGTCATGTCCCACTCAGCAGCCTGAGGGAGCATGAGCAAGCACGCTGCCACCGTGAGCGGAATGCCGCCATAGAGCAGATAGGCACGATACTTGCCCAGCTTCGGATTGCGGTTGTCAATATAACGGCCCACCACAGGACTCCAGAAGCAGTCGATGAGACGCACGGAGAGAATGAGTCCGCTCACAAAAGCCGGACTAATCTTTAACACGGTGGTGAGGTAAAGCATCAAGTAGCATGCTACCGTCTGGAAAATAAGGTTCTGGGCCAAGTCGCCAGAACCGTAGCCGATGCGCTGAAGCCAGCTCAGCTTGTAGAAGCCGTTGGCCTCTTGTGGTTGTGTAGTTTTTTCTGACATTTTGGAAAGTTAGGTTTTGGATGCCTCCCCATAGGGAAGGCGTTGATAATCTTGACTGCAAAGGTATAGATTTCGCACCCGCGCCACTTGCGCGAATGTAACAAAGACTTACAAGAAGGAAACAACGAGCCCGCAACACCCCCGCACAAGGGCCTTCTGAAGGATGAAATGAAGCCTTTGGGCTGGATTGAATGCAGCCCGCACGCATCATACAAGGCTTATCGCAAATAGGATAAAATGCAGCCCGCACACATTATATGAAGCAGCCCGCCTAAGCCTTTTCCCCCGATGAAATCGGCGAAAAAGATTCTGCGGGCCTGCATCAAGGGGAGTATCGCCTGGCAAGCCACACAAAGTGAGGCGCTTCCTGACAAGGCTTCTATCCTCTCTAACCCTTCTAGTCTATTTAGCGCGGCTGGTACCTTCAAGCCAAGCCTGCCTTCTTAGTAAAAACTAGTCCTCTAGTTCACTTAGTTTATCTAGTCATCCTTGTTTATCTAGCGCGGCTGGTTCCCCTACCCTTTCAGCCCTCACAGCCGCTCGAGGAAGTACACGCCCACCTTGCGGTCGAACGCCTCTTCCAGCTTGTCGAGGAGGACGCTGCCGAAGTAGTGTGTGAAGCTCTCGTGAAAGGCGCGGGTGGGCACGGCAATCGTCACCATGTCGGCCTCCACCTGATAGAGTCCAATCTCGGGCAGCCAGTTCTCAATGCCCTGCATGTCGGCAAGGCTCTCCTTGGCCTCGATGAAGCGGCGGCGGTCCTCATCGGTATAGAGCTGCGTGAGCGTGCCCTTGCCCACAGTCTTGCCACCCGCTGCGGAGCCTGCCTGAGCGCCTTGTGCCCCATAGACACCTGTGCCGTTGCCGCTGCCTGCCTGAGCGCTGCCCTCGGCACCGCTGTCAGCACCAGCACTGGCGCCGTTCTGTGCTCCAGCGCCGCGCGCCTTGATGTCGTTGGCCATCTGCTCCTCCATCTGGCGCTCCTTGTCGGCAATGCGCGTGTGGAGGAAGTCGGTGAAGCAGCGGTTGCAGTAGGAGCGCTTGTTGTCCTTAATCTGCACCTTCTTGGCATCGATGAGCTCCTTCAGCTCGTCCATCTTGCGGGTGAAGGGCTCGCGGTCGTCGGGCGTGAGGGAGGTGATGATGCGCCGCACCTGTGCCGGCGACTGGTCGAAGTCCTGCTGCAAGCGGTGCTCTATCTCGATGGTCTCGCGCTGCGAGGTCTTGTCTTGCTTGATGTCCTGTCCCACGTCGGAGAGGTGGAACTCGAAGTGAATCTGGTCGGGGTTCTTCTGGCGCTTCGAGGTCTTGTAGATGGGGGTGTACTCGAAGTAGAAGTCGCTGATGTTGCTCTCGGCCATCTCCTTGAGCGTCGTCTCGGAAGGACGCAGCACGCGCTTGACGAAGTCGCAGTAGTGGGGGTACTGGATGACGCGCTCCTTGGTCTTGGCGTCCACCTCGTTGTCGTTGAACCCGATGTCGTGGCGGAACTTCCAGTAGTCGATGGTCAGGCCACCCTGCATATACTTGAAGTTGGACAGGTAGAGGTAGATGCGCTTGGGGAACTTCTCGGAAATCATCAGCGCGGTGTCGTCGATGAAGTCGTAGATGCGTCCGTCGTTGGGGAAGAGCACGTTGACCACCTCCTTGCTCATGATGACGGTGAACACGGGCGAGCGGTTCTTGTACTTGTAGGTCTGCCGCCCCGTCTGCGGATCGATGACGATGTCCACATTCTCGGAACCGATGTCGAAGAACGACTTGCGTATCATGATGTCGGTGCCGTCGTCCTTCTTGGCAGGCACCCACACTTTGGCGTCGGCGATGGTGCAGACGGCCTTGAATGCCTGGTTATAGTGCGGCGTGTCCACACCCAGCTCCTTGAGGTGGATGTCGAAGGCCAGGTCGCCGTCGCGCAGGTAGTCCTTCTTCACACCCTCGTTGTCGAAGATGCTCAGCTGGATGGGCTTCGGGCGGAACTGTCCGTCGCGCATTCCCTTGATGGCGCCACGCAGCTTGCGCAGCACGGCAATCACCACGTTCTGCTGGAAGGCGGTGGCCTCGTAGCCGTTCACAGCCAGCGCCAAGGGCTGGTAGAGCAGGTTGTCCTTCGTGAGGATGATGTCCTCCCGCTTCTGCTTCTTTGTCTTTCGGGCGGCAGGCTTCCCTGCCCCACCCTGTTCGTTGTTTGCCATATAATATATATATGTATGGAAATTATTCTTATGTATGTATAGGTCCTTTTCTTGATGAATAGACGATGATGCTCTTGAAGCACGCTCAGTAGTACCCTTGACAGATGCTCGTTAGCAACCTTGTAGCACGCTCAGCAATACCCTTGACGGATGCTCGTTAGCAACCTTGAAGTATATCCAGAGATACCCTTGATGCTATGTCGGCCACATTCCTGACGCTCCTGCACGCTCCTCTTTGTTCCTCTGTGGCACGCTGCCTTGCTCGAGTTCCGGGGCATCGGGCATGTAACTAATCTGTCCGACAGCGCTCCTCTCTTATTTCGCGCCCGCAGTAACTAATTTGTCCGACGGTGCGTCATTCTTCCCTCGCAGTCATGTAACTAACTTGTCCGACGACGCTCTGTCCCTTCTCCTGCACCGCAGTAACCAATCCGTCCGACGAGTTTCCATCTGTCGTAGTTCACCGCAGTAACTAACTTGTCCGACGAGTGTTCATCCTTCCTTCGCCACCCATGTAACTAATCCGTCCGACGAGTGCGCCTTCTCACTAACTTGTCCGATGGCGCTAACTAATCTGTCCCACGAACGTGCTGAATGTCACTCTTTTGTCCGATGAAAGGCACTAAGTTGTCCGACAACTGTAACCAATCTGTCCTACGAACACTCACTATCCTGTCCGACGAATGTCACTAACTTGTCCGATGACTCACCCTTATTCCTATTGTCTTTCAGCACGTTACGATTTGCCATATATATACATCCTTTTCTAATACTATTCAAACTAACATATCGAATCGAATGTTTTTCTGAGTGAAAAGAACTGGATGTAGGGGGTAAAACGGCTAAGTTCCTGTGGTTTTGTCCGATATCAGCCCTACCCTTTCGGGTCATTTCGGGGGTGTCGGCAAGAATTTCATCGGACAAATTAGTAAGAACGTATCGCTTCGCACGTATTTGTACAGTTGTTTCGGGTGCAAATGTCATGGCGAGGGTCCTCTTTCGTTCGTTTTGCTTAGGTTTCGGCGCTTTTCCGGCTGACTCGCGGGGCTTGTGAGGCTTTGCTCTTCGTGGTCAGGGCGCTTTGTTCGCCGTCTCTTGCCCGTTCAGCCTTGCTGCGTGAGGATTAGTATGCCTTCTCTGCGCGCGACTTGATTTCGTCGTAGTGCTTGTTGAGGAACTCCTGCACGGCATCATAGACGATGTCCTCCAGTGTAGTCTTCTCGCCGATGATGCTCTTCCAGTTCTTGATTTCGTTCAGACGCAGGGTGGTCATGCGGTCGAAATGGATGCACTTCTGGTCGGGGCGCTCCTTCTTGCGGTCGAACACCTTCACCTCTTTCTTCTTGGGGTGCTCCTCGATGGGTGCGAGGGTTTCGAGGATGGACGGCGTGTTGGCACGCTGTGCCTCGATGCGCTCGTCAAACTCCTGCATGGACTTGCCCAGGTCGATGGTCTTTCTTTTTACTGCCATAGCTCTTGTTTCCTAGTTTTACAGTTTTCTATATTTATATCTTCCGATAATCTTAGTTTCCTACGTTGCTGAGGTTCAGCGTGATGTTGTTTTCAGGCAGTGGAACTGCTGCTCGTTGAGGTGCGGTTTGCCTCTCCCTTAGACTGTAGTAATTCGTTCTTGATGCCTGTGTGCCACGGCCTTTTTCCGCGTAGCCCCACTCCGTCATTCTGCTTTCGCCTGTTCTACTTCTTGGCGGTGGAGCGGCGCTTGATGCCGGTGATTTCGCGTGCCAGCTGCATGTAGTCTTCGGCTCCGATGGCGGTGGGGTTGTAGTCGAAGATGGTCATGTGTTCGGCAGGTGTCTTCGAGAGGTCGGTGTTGCGCCGTATGCGTGCGTTGAACACTTGTCCGGGATACTTCTGCTGCATCTGTGCTGCCGCCATCTTGTGCAGTCCCAGGCGTCCGTCGAAACGGGTGAGGAGGTAGCCCTCGATTTCCAGTTCGGGGTTGATGAATTCCTTCACTTCGTGGAACTTGTCGGTAATCATCTTCATGCCCTGGAGCGAATAGACCTCGCAGTCGATGGGCACGAGGATGGAGTCGCTGGCCGACATGGCGTTGATGTTCAGAATTCCTCCGTTGGGCGGGCAGTCCAGCAGCACGTAGTCGTAGAGTTCGGCGTAGGGCTGGATAATGCGCTTGAGGATTTCCTCTTTGCGGAGGCGGTTGACGAGCTGTTCGCCCACGTTCTCCAGCTGGATGCTGGCGGGCACAAAGTCAAAGCCTTCCTTGTATTCGTAGATGGGCAGTTCGGCAGGTTCTTTCGCCGTGAGGGCGTCAAAGATGGTTTCGCCGTCGCCCACTTCAAAGTTGAGCGTGTAGGTGGTGTTGCACTGGAAGTCGAGGTCCACGAGCAGCACTTTCTTCTTCAGCAGGTGCAGGGCAGCGCCCAGATTGATGGCTGTTGTGGTCTTTCCCACACCTCCCTTGAAGTTCAATATTGCTATAGTCTTTGCCATTTTGATGGATACGTTTGTTGATTTTTCGATGCAAATATATCGATATTCAACTTACGAGCGGCATTTTTCTGCTAAAAAATACACTTGCGCGCGTGCTTTTTTCACTTTTCGCGACGATTTCACCGCTTTTTCCGGGTTTATATGTTCTCAGTTTTATAGAAAAATAGTTTTCTTTGTTTCGATGGAATCATGAAAACTATAAAACTATAAAAATAGAAAGGAAGAATGCAAGTAAACAAGAAAGACGTAAATAATGTTTGCAAGAAAGCATGTTAGCATGGTTGCTATCTTTATAGGTTTATAGTTGGTGTTCCTATGTTGCTATGATTATAGTTTTATAGTTTGCTATGAAGATAGCTTTATTGGAAACATAGAAGATAGGACTAGGTTTATAGGATGATAGGTTTATAGTTTTATGGGTTTATAGGAAGTGTGGAGAGGGGAAGGGAAGGGGGTGTGTTTGAGGGGAAACCTCAAACCGCATGGAGGCGTGGGGGGTGGGGGTGGATGGTTGTGCCTTGTGTGCGTGTGTTGAGATGTGCGGAGGGGGGCTTTTCATGTGTGGGTTGCGGGTACTATAGTGCGCACCGTGCGCATCATTAATTGTGCAGGGTGCACGATTATTATTGCGCAGGGTGCGCGATAAATGTAGCGTAGGGCGCGCGTTTTTTGGGGGTCAGAGCGAGGGTGAATGGCGGTGGAGGGTGAAGGGTGGTGGAAGGGGTGGGGATGAAAAAAATTGTGGATATTGTGTGGGAAGTGTAGGTGGTGTAAAAAAAAATGTGTAGTTTTGTGGGCAGAAAGAGATGTGTGTGCCTGTTGTTGGGCAATTGTAAGATATAAATGACTGGAAAGATGATGAAAGAAGTGAAATCATTCAGGACAGTGGCTACGGCGGAGTCGTGCACGGGCGGTCGCATTGCGGCGGCTATCACGGCGAAGAGCGGGGCGAGCCGGTATTTCATGGGTGGGCTTGTGGCCTATCAGGATGAGGTGAAGGAGCGCATGCTGGGTGTGCCTCACGAGATGATTGAGCAGTACGGGGTGGTGTCGCGCCAGGTGGCGGAGCAGATGGTGCGGGGTGCGTGCCGGCTGTTCGGCACGGAGTGTGCGATGGCATCCACGGGCTATGCGGAGGCGTGGGAGGGTCATCAGGTGGAAATCTGGGTGGCTTGGGGTACGGAGTCGGAGGTGCATTCGATGTGCTTGCGCGAGGACTTCGGACGTGTGAAGAATGTGGAGGTGGCCACGAAGTATGTGCTGGATAAGTATATGGAGTTTTGCGAAGCGCTGGATAAGGAGCGGAGAAGATAAGAGAGGATAGGGAAAGGACTGGAGTGGAAAGTGAAACAGGGCGGAAGAGGAGAGAGGGATAGAACCGGCGAGGGGAAGGAAATGGGACTGGCGAGGTAGGGGCAATTGGCTGGAGAGGGTGTATCGTCCAGCGGAAAGTGGATGTAGAGGAAACAGAGAAAGACAATGAAAGGCAGGGATGACCTGCCTTTTTGTGTTGTAGATGATGGTGTGTTGTGTGTGGGTATGCCTCCATCCTTAGTGTAAAGGAGGTGATGCGTGTAGCTTTATTTCTTTATCAGTGTACGGTGTGGGTGCTTCTGTCCTTAGTGTAGGGGAGGTAATGCGTGCATCTCATTTCTCCATTAGTGTACGGTGTGGGGTGCACTTACGCTTCGAGGAAGGCTTTGACGGTGCTGAGCATGGCAAGGCCTTTTTCTTGTCCGTGTGCGTAGATGGCGCGTAGCTTGTCTTCGTTGAGTTCGATGCGTCCGATGTCGAGGGGATGGTCGGGGTAGATGACGAGGGTGTTGCCGGCTTGGGCGGATGCCTCGACGTGGCGCAGCTGGGAGTTGTAGAGCTCGTGGCGGCGGGCCATGAGTTGTGCCACTTTGGGGTGGCGGGGATGGAAGAGGCGGAAGAGGGGGATGAGTTTGGCAGGCTGCTTCTGGTAGCCTCGCGGGCGGGTGAGGATGACGATGTTGCGCTCGTAGCCCTCGTCCTGGAAGTGCTTCAGGGGGATGCAGTCGGAGAGTCCGCCGTCCAGCAGCAGCTGTCCGTCGATGCAGACGGGGCGTGAGGCGATGGGCATGGAGCCGGTGGCTCGGAACCACTCGAGGGTGTGGTCTTCCACGTGGGAGATGCGGTGATAGACGGGCTGTCCGGTCACGATGTCGGTGCACACCACCTGAAATTCGGCCGGATCGGCGGCGAAGGTGTCGGTGTCGAAGCGGTCCAGCTGCAGGGGCATGGTGTGGTAGGCAAATTGGGCGTTGACGAAGTTGCCCGTGGTGAGGAAGGAGCGCAGTCCCATGTATCGGGGGTCGTTCTTGAAGCGGATGTTGTAGCGCAGTCCGCGGCCGGGCTGGTGCGACTTGAAGTTGCATCCAAACAGGGCGCTGCCCGACACGCTCATGATGCCGTCCACGCGGATGCCGTTCTGCAGCATCACGTCGAGAAAGCCTTCGGAGAAGAGGGCGCGCATGCCGCCTCCCTCCATGACCAGTCCTTTTTTCATGTTGCCTTCAGGTTTTTAGGTGTATTTGCCGCCAAAGTTACGGCTTTTTATAAAAAAGTACACGCGCAGGGCCGGCTTTTTCTGCAAGAATGGCTAACTTTGTAGCATCAATCAGAGCAAATGAAGAAGTACGGATGGATATGGAGCCTTGTGCTCGTGTGGTGCCTGTGTGCGCTGCCCGCTGTGGGCCAGAAGAAGGCCGGCCGTGCCCCCCAGGGCGTGGTGGAGCTGACGCGTGTGCGGCTCACGCCCGATGTGCCCATGAATGAGGTGCGCATCGAGGCCACTGTGCGTGTGCCCAAGGCTGGCAAGTACACCCTCACGTGCACTCGCTCGTGCTATGCCGACGAAGACCCCGATGCCGCCATACTCGAGGTGCCGCTGCGCCTGCGGAAGGGCGAGAACGAGGTGTCGGCGCTCATCGACATGGGCGAGAATCCGCACCAGTGGAGCGAGTTCCACCCCGACCTCTACCGCCTCCATCTGCGCATCGAGGGCAAGAAAGGGGTGGGGGAGACGGATGAGACCCTCTTCCTGCGCCAGTGGGAGGAGGACGACTATGCCCCTGCCTCTCTGCATGGCATGCAGTGGACGCTCAACGGCCTTGCCGTGCTGCTGCGTCCCCTCTCAGCCAGTTATCTGCCCGAGGGAACCCCTGCAGCCGATGCCCCCTCCAGCGCGTGGCTCCGCTTCTTCCGCGAGGCACAGGCAAAGGGCTTCAACCATTGGCACCCCTCGCCCCAGAGCGTGACGCCCGCCCTGCTCGCAGCCGCCGACACCGTGGGCTTCTACCTGCACATTGACGAGCCCGACACCCTGGAGCGCTATGCCCGTCACCCCTCTGTGATGCCCTATGCGCCCCATGCCGACACGCTGCTCGTCATGGCGCCCCTCAGTCTCGACGCCGAGGTGGGGCGCATCTATCTGGCCGATGACACCATCCAGGGCGACATCCTGCTCTACAACTTCACTGAGGACGACCACCGTCAGCCCGTCAGCTGGCAACTGCAGAGTGTCAGCACCGATGGCGAGCCCGACGGACACTTCGCCACGCAGGGCGAGGAAGACTATGTGGACGCCTTCCAGGGAGAAGTCACCCGCGTGGCCACCCTCCGTGTGCCCCTCAGCGGCATACAGGCCCCGCACCGACTGCTCCTCACGCTCAGCACCCAGGGCGCCACACGCCAGCGCTTCATCGACGTGCGTCCGCCCCGTGCCCCGGCGCAGAAGCCCTGAGCCGCTCATTTCGCAAGCATATCTAACTTAACAATCGCATAACCGCACAACCATTTTCCAAGATGAAACGAACAATTCTCATCCTTGGGCTCAGCATGCTCTGCGTGCTCCTCTCTGCCCAAGACCCCAACCTCAAGATGCCTCGCTTCTTTGCCGACGGCATGGTCATGCAGCGCGACGCCAAAGTGCCCGTTTGGGGCACGGGCACACCCCGCCGGTGGGTCACGGTGCGCATGGCCGGCAAAAAGTCCACCGTCCGCGTCAAGAAGGATGGCACCTGGCGCGCCACCCTCAAGAAGCTCAAGCCCGGCGGGCCCTACACCCTCGAAGTCAAGGAGAGCAAGCTCTTCAAGCGCATAGACCAGCGCCACGTGGACAACGTGCTCGTGGGCGATGTCTTCCTCTGCTCGGGACAGTCTAACATGGAGCTCCCCATCCGCCGCTGCATGGACGTGGTGGCCGACGAGGTGAAGGACTATGCCAACGACAACATCCGCTACCTCAAGCTGCCCCACCAGTTCAACTACGTGCGTCCCAACACCGACGTGCAGGTGCTCCCCTGGCAGAACATCACACCGCAGAACTGCGCCGAGGTGAGCGGCATCTGCTACTTTATGGCGCGCGAGCTGCAGCAGCGCACTGGCGTGCCCGTGGGCATCATCAACTCGGCCGTGGGCGGCACGCAGGTGCAGGCATGGATGCCGCACGACGTGCTGGCCCAGTTCCCCGGCTACGACAAGGAACTGGCCAAGGCCAAGTATCATCAGGAGAACTGGGTGGACTCCGTCCGCCGGGCCGAGAACCGTGCCGGCTTCGAGTGGGAGCGCCGCATGATGGACACCGACACCATCTGCAACCGCTGGCGCGCTGAAGGCTACGACTTCTCCACGTGGGGCACCGTCGATATGTTCTCCAACTGGAGCCATGGCAAGAACGGCTCCTACTGGTTTCACACCAGCATCGACCTGCCCGCCGAGCTGGCTGGACAGAAAGCCGTGCTCCGCTTTGGCGCCATGAAAGACGCCGACACCATCTTCGTCAACACACACTATGTGGGCAACACCACCTACGAGTATCCTCCCCGTGTCTATACCGTCAAGGAAGGCATTCTCCGCGCTGGCCGCAACGACATCGTCGTGCACCTCATGTCCCAGAGCGGCATGGGCAACTTCACCCAGGGCAAGCTCTATCAGCTCGAGGTGGGCGACCGTGTCTTCCCCATCGCTCCCCAGCTCCACATGGCCGTGGGCAGCACCATGCCGCGCAAGCCCGCCTCCACCTACTTCGTCGATACACCCACAGGGCTCTACAACGCCATGATTGCCCCCCTGCGCGACTTCCCCGTCAAGGGCATGCTCTGGTATCAGGGCGAGTCCAACCTGGGCAACACCGACACCTACGCCGAGATGCTCGAGGCTATGGTGGGCGCATGGCGCAAGCAGTGGAAGAGCGACTTCCCCGTGGTCATCATGCAGCTGCCCGGCTACATGCGCCACTCCGGACACTCCATCGAGAGCGGATGGACCCGCATCCGCGAGCAGCAGTACCAGGCCGCCCAGAACATCAGCGGAGCCAGCCTCGCACCCACGCTCGACACAGGCGAGTTCAACGACATACACCCACAGGACAAGCTCACCGCCGGACAACGCGCCGCACAGCAGATGCTGCGCCTGGCCTACGGCGACACGGGCGCTGCCTCCGACGTGCCCATGCCACTCAGCGCACAGGCACGCGGCAACCAGCTGCACCTTCTCTTCAAGCAGGTGGGCTCCGGACTCGTCAAGCGCACCATCCCCGCAGCCGCTGGCTCTGCCGACGAACAGCGCGGCGACACGCTCAACCACTTCGCCCTCCTCGTTGATGGCAAGTACGTGACCGTGCCAGCCCGCATCACCGGCACCAGCACCGTCACCCTCACCATGCCCGACACCCTCGTCAACGCACCCTATACCACCGTGCGCTACGGCTGGGACGACTATCCACACCCGCAGCTCTTCACCCGCGAGGGCGTGCCCGCTCCGCAGTTCCAGTTCGACGTCACGCTCCCTGCCGGACAGAGCGCCGACACACAGCGTCCCAAAGTAGGGCTCGTCCTTGGAGGCGGAGGCGCTAAGGGCGCAGCCACCGTGGGCGTGCTCAAGGCCATCGAAGAGTCGGGCGTGCCCGTCGACATGATTGTAGGCACCAGCATCGGCTCCATCGTGGGCGGACTCTACGCCGTAGGGCTCCGCAGCGCCCAGCTCGACTCCATGTTCCGTGCCCAGTCGTGGGTGGACCTCTTCAAAGGCTCCGTCATGGGCGACAGCATCGTGCACACGCTCCGCCGCATGGCGGGCAACTGCACCGTCACCGACTTCGACCAGCTGCCGCTGCCCTTCCGCTGCGTGGCCGTGGACATCAAGAAACTGCGCGAGGTGGTGCTCAGCAGCGGCGACCTCGCCACAGCCATGCGCGCCAGCATGGCCATCCCCGTTGTCTTCAAGCCCGTGCAGCTGGACGGCATGACCCTCGTGGACGGAGGCGTGCTCAACAATCTCCCCGTCGATGTGGCGCAAGCCATGGGAGCCGACCGCATCATCGCCGTGGACCTCGCCGTGAACAAGCACGACGACTATGACTCCTCCTCGATCCTCTCCCTGCTGCGTCCCGACCTGAAGAAGTACAACAAGAACGTCAAGGCGGCTGATGTGTACATCAACCCCAACCTGAAAGGCTACGGCGCTCAAGACTTCGTCTCCAGCAAGATACGCGAGATGATTGCGCTGGGCGAACAGGCTGGCCACGCTTCACTGAAGAAGCTCAAGAAACTCAAGAAAGAGGTGGAGAAGTAGAAACTCCTTTTGCTTTATCGACTACAATCAGAATCATCTGCGTCATCTGCGGAATCGCCGCAACGGGGTCTGTTTATTATCAATATGCTCCTTCGTGGCGATTCCGCAGATGACGCAGATTTTACGGATAAACAGATGAGCGTCCATCTTGTGCAATCATTGTGAAAGGAAAGAATCGAGCAGTTGCGACTGCTGAAATCCTCATAAATAAGAAGTGCCCCACAGCGGTTGACCGTTGTGGGGCACTTCATTTTATTGATATGGGGCTCATCGTTTCATCGTTGCAGAGCACTTCATTTTGTCGTTGTGAGGCGCATTACTTCTTGTACACCTTCTTGCCCTGGTGCACGTAGTAGTTGCCAGAGGTGGGGGCGTCGGCCCGTAAGCCGTTGAGCGTGTAGTAGCTCATGTCGCCTGAGGCGTCGTCGTCGCTGATGCCGTCGATGCCCGTCACGTCGGCCGAAGCCTGAATGCCAATCTCCGCTGCGGAAGACCATGCGCGCCCGTTGATTTCCGAGAGCGCCACGAACTTGAGGTAGCGTCCGCGAGTGGGGGAGGCGAGGGCTGCCACCTGCTGCGCTGTGCTGTTCTTGAATTCGCCGCTGACTACAGGGTCTCCCCAGGTCTTGCCGTCCTCGCTGAGATACACCTCGTACTGCTTCACCATGCCGTTGGCGGTGCCGTCCGTGCGAGCCGTATAGGTGAAAGCGGTCACCTCGTAAATCTTGCGCATATCCACCACGAGGGTGTGGGGGCATGCAGGCTCAGAGCCCGCGTATTCCGTGTGCCAGAAGGTGCTGAGGTTGTTGTCGAAAGCCTTGCTACCTTCGTTGCCAGCGTGCTGGCTGTCCGCGCTGACGAGTCTCCATGTGCCCTTGTTGATGTAGAGCTCGAATGAGTAGGTCATCGTGGGGCTCTGCACCAGTCCGTCTGCCACGGCATAGGTGCGGATGGTGCAGGCATCGTTGTGCAGGAACATGCTGCTGTACTTCTGCCACTCTCCGCCGTCGATGCTGTAGTAGATGGTGGCTCCAGCCTTTGCACAGGTCATCTTGATGCGTCCATTGGTAGAGCGCACACACTCCACAGCGGGTGTCACGGGCATGTCCACACGGGCCATCTCAGCAGGCTTGTCGCCTGTTTCGAAAGGCATGATGAAGAAGCGGAATGCCGTGTTCTGTGCCTTCAGCTCATACTTGTCCATGACGTCGGGTCCGCAGCTCGCATTGCCCAGTCCGCGAGTGGCTGCATCCAGCGACACGATGGTGTTGGCGCAAGTCTTGAAGTCGTAGGTATGCTTGGCGCGGTTGTTGCGGTCCGTGTAGTTGTCCTCCACGCGGAAGTGCAGGGCAGAGGCGGCCATGAGGTCGGGCGCCACGAAGGCCAGACCCTTGCCCTCTCTGTTGCTGAGGGCTATCCAGCGCACCTCCTGCTTGGTGCCGTGTTCCTGAGGCTTGATGTAGTCCTCACGCTGAGCAGTGACGGTGCTCTCATAGATGGCAGGGAAGCAAGCCTCCTTGCGGTCCACGTAGCTGTCCCAAGGTCCGCGCCCGTACCATGCGAGCTGTTCCATCTCTGCAGGCATCTCGCATCTGAAGCCCATCTTGGGCAGCACAGCGCCTGTGGACGAGGGCTGTATGAAGGTGTTGACCATCAGCACGCCAGTTGCGCACACGGTGAAGTGGTACTGCACCATGAAGTAGTTTCCGTTTTTGCCGTTGTGGCGGGTGTTGAACACGACGGTAGCCGTTTTGCCGTCCTCGGCCACGTTGATGTCGGTGCTGGCGGCACGGGCCACAAGGCTGTTCAGGCCCATGTTGTCCCAGCCCTCGCAGCGGCGTCCGTCGTTGTCGGTGGGCAGTCGCATCGCGTTGAACTTGAGTGGCTTGCTGATGAGTGTCTTGCCCTTGTAGGTGTAGTTCGTGAGGAGTCCCTGCGACTTGCTGAAGGTGACAGAGAAGCGGTCGTTGGAGAGGGTGACGGCGGTAGTCGTCTCGCTCATCTTAATGTTCTCGCAGTTGGCGTTGGCGCTCATGTCATAGAGGGGCTTTACGGCTCCACGCACGAGCAGCTTCTCTTCGGCCACCACATAGCCGGCGTCGGCCCATGGCATGTCGTCCTTCTGTGTGGCGATGAAGTGAGCATACACCTCCTTGGCGGGGTCCACGCCTTGCACGGGAGCCCAGTCGATGGTGAAGTTCGTGCTGTCGCCAGCCGCCACTTCGTTGTCGATGGTTCCGCTGCTGATGATGTTGCCCTCCTCGTCCTCAATTCTGAAGACGACGTTGTAAGTGGTGCTGGGCAGGAAGGCCATCTTGTTCTTCATGCGGAAGAGGCCCTTGGTGGTGCCGACGCTCTTGAAGTCGAGAGGCTGGTATATCTTCTTGGTGTTGTACGACTTAGAAGTCAAGCTCCAGTCGGGTCGCACCAGTCCGTTGATGCAGAAGTTGTTGTCGTTAGGGTTATCGCCAAAGTCGCCTCCGTAGGCCCAGTACTCAGTGCCGTTGCTGTTCTTGGTGAGGAGACCCTGATCCTTAAAGTCCCAGATGAACTCGCCGGTGAGGCAGGGGTAAGTCTCATAGAGGTCGAACATCTCGCGCACATTGCCCATGGAGTTGCCCATGGAGTGGCTGTTCTCGCACTGGATGTGGGGGCGGTTATGCTGCGATGAGCCCACCCACTTGATGTGGTCGTAGCTTCCGTACATGGTGGAGCTCACGTCGGCATAGTTGCTGTTGCCCTCGTAGTGGGTGAGACGCGTCTTGTCGAGTGCCTTGATGGCGTTGGCCACATACTGGAAGTTGTTGCCGCCGCCCGACTCATTGCCGAAGGACCAGATGAAGATGCAGACGTGGTTGCGCATCCACTTCACGTGGTTCTCCGAGCGTTCCACCATAGCGTGGCGGAAGCGTTCCTCAGAGGAGAGCTTCTGGTTGGCGTGGCACTCCACGTTGGCCTCGGCCAGGACGTAGAGTCCGTACTTGTCGCAGAGGTCGTAGAAGATGGGGTCGTTTGGATAGTGTGAGGTGCGCACGGCGTTGATGTTCAGGCGCTTCATGGTCTTGATGTCCTCCTCAATTTCCTTGTCGCTGATGGCGCGTCCGTTCACGGGGCTGAAGTCGTGGCGGTTCACGCCGTGGAAGACCATGCGCTTGCCGTTGATGAGCAGGGCGCCGTCGCCTTGTCGTATGCTCACTTCACGGAATCCCACCTTGCTGCCTCTCAGGTCCACGACCTTGCCCTGCTGGTCTTTGAGCGTGAGCACCAGGTCGTAGAGGTTAGGCGCCTCGGCGCTCCAGAGGCGTGGTGCGGTCACGTTCATGTCGAGGCTGAGCTCCTCGCTCGTGCCGATGGTGGCCGTCTGTGAGGCGATAGCGTCGGCTCCGTCCATGATGCGTGCCTCCACCGTGCCGCCCTTCACGGCGTCGATGCCTGTGAGGCTCACTTTCACGTTCGCCTTGGCGTTCACGTAGTTATTGTCCAGGTCGGTGGTGAAGAAGTAGTCGCGCAGCTGGCTCTTGGGGGCTGCCCAGAGGAAGCAGTGGCGCTGTATGCCGGTGAGTCGCCAGTAGTCCTGGCACTCGAGGAAGGAGCCGCTCGTGAATCGGTACACCTGCAGGGCCATCACGTTCTCGCCCTCGGTGAGGTAGGGGGTGATGTTGAACTCCGAGGGCAGGTACGAGTCTTCGGAGTATCCCACGCGCTGCCCGTTCACCCAGAGGTAGTAGCCATGTCCCACGCCGTTGAAGCGCACGTACACGTCACGTCCCTTCCACTCGGCGGGGATGGTGAAGGTGCGTCGGTAGGTGCCCACGGGGTTCGTCATGTCGCCGCTGTAGGTGAACCATCCGGGGCGTCCGGCCATGACGCTGAAAGTGTTCTCGTTGAAGGAGAAGGGGTAGGCCACGTTGCAGTAGAGCGGCTTGTCCCAGTTCTTGTTGTGGTGTATGCCATACACCTGCCAGCTGGCAGGCACGTCGATAGTGCCCCACGATGAGTCGTTGAGGTCTTTCTTGCAGAGGGTGCTGAGGGCCAGGCTGGGGTTCTTCACCCATGTGAATTTCCATGTGCCGTCCAGCGACTGATAGTAAGGTGACTCTCGGAAGTCGTTGCTGCGCACCCCCTGCTCTGTTGCCATCGGAATGGCGAGGGTGTGAGCCGGTTCGCGGTTCACGCTGGTGATGTCTGGGTTGTCCCACTCTGTTCCTGTCATGCTCTGAGCTTGTGCGCTGCTGCCCACAAGAAGGGCGAGGACAACCGTGGCTGTCCTCGCTTTACATAGGTTTTTAATCGTCATAGGTTTGTTATCTCTGTTCATTTTATCTTTCGTACTGCAAAGATAGCTTTTGCCTGCCGCAATTCCTTGCGCTCAGGTTTCATAACCTTTCACTTTTGTTGCTTGTGGCTGTTTTTGCCCTGTTGATGGGCGGTTTCGGGAGCAGGGCGGGCCCGTTTTCCTTCTCATGCTGCGTGTGTTTCCCGCTTCCCCCAAAAAGATAGCCCCCGTCTCCTAGCCGATAGGAAACGGGGGCAGCCTTATTAACCTTGTAAACTAATACTTATGTGCAATTAATGCTTATGATAATTTTGTCGAATTGCTTAAGCGTACATTGCAACGATAGCCTCGTAGAGCTCCTGCTTGCCAGAAGTCTGCTTTGGCTCGCCTACTTTCTTGCCATACTCGTAAGCCTGCTCGAGGGTGAGCTTGCCGTCTTCGAAGTCCTTGCCGATGCCGTTGTCGAATGAAGCGTAGCGAGCAGCCTTCATAGCCTTGTATGGAGACTCTTCGAGGAGCTTAGCAGCTGACTCGAGTGCGCGTGCCATAGCGTCCATGCCTGCGATGTGTGCGATGAAGATGTCTTCGAGGTCGGTAGAGTTACGGCGAGTCTTAGCGTCGAAGTTCGTGCCGCCTGTGCCGAGACCGCCGCCACGGATGATTTCCATCCAAGCCTGAACGAGCTCGTACTGGTCGATTGGGAACTGGTCGGTATCCCAGCCGTTCTGGTAGTCACCACGGTTGGCGTCGATAGAGCCGAGCATGCCGTTGTCCACTGCCACTGCGAGTTCGTGCTCGAAGGTGTGGCCGGCGAGAGTAGCGTGGTTCACCTCGATGTTCACCTTGAAGTCCTTGTCGAGGTTGTGTGCCTTGAGGAAGCCGATGACTGTCTCAGTGTCAACGTCATACTGGTGCTTAGATGGCTCCATTGGCTTAGGCTCGATGAGGAATGTGCCCTTGAAGCCCTTTGCGCGAGCGTAGTCGCGTGCCATAGTGAGCATAGTGGCCATGTGCTCCTTCTCGCGCTTCTGGTCGGTGTTGAGGAGGCTCATGTAGCCTTCGCGTCCGCCCCAGAACACGTAGTTCTCTGCGCCGAGCTTGATGCCTGCGTCGATAGCGTTCTTGATCTGCACGATAGCGCGAGCTACGACGTCGAAGTCAGGGTTGGTAGAAGCACCGTTCATGTAGCGGCCGTTGCCGAACACGTTGGCAGTTGACCACAGGAGCTTGATGCCAGTTTCCTTCATCTTCACAGCGAGGTAGTCTGTGATAGCCTTGAGGTTTGCCTCGTACTCTTCCACTGATGCGCCTTCAGACACGAGGTCCACGTCGTGGAAGCAGAAGTATGGGATGCCGAGCTTCTGCATGATTTCGAAACCAGCGTCAGCTTTCTGTTTTGCGATTTCTACAGCGTCAGCGCCGTTGTTCCAAGGGAACTTCTTGGTGCCGCCACCGAACTGGTCGCCGCCTTCAGCGCAGAGGGTGTGCCACCATGCCATAGCGAAGCGGAGCCAGTCCTTCATAGGCTTGCCCATGATGACCTTCTCTGGGTCATAGTAGTGGAAAGCCATTGGGTTCTTGCTGTCCTTGCCTTCAAACTTGATTTTGCCAATCTCTGGAAAAAACTCTTTAGCCATAAGTTGTAATGTTTTAGATGTTATACGTTTTGTTTGTTCTTTTCTGGGTGATTTCGGGTGCAAAGTTAATCGCTTCGGGGTTTCCTCACTTCTCTTTTTGTTACAAAGCCTTGCTATTTTGTTACAAATGCCATGTTACATGCGTGTGTTTCATGGTTGACAGCCCGCATGCTACTGTCTGGCACTCAGAAAGATGGGGTGGGGCAGGGCGGTGTCAGTTGTTCACCTCGTTGGTGAGGGTGAGGGAGAGGACGGTGCCCGTGGCGTGCATCTGCGCGAAGAGGCGGACGAAGTCGGTTCGGTCCTGGCAGCGCACCATGAAGTTGACGATGGTGGTGCCCTGCGTGTAGTCGTAGCGGTAGAATTCGTCGGAGATGTGCACGTGGTGCTCCTCGAAGAGCTGCCGGTAGGGTGTCACGTCCTGCAGGATGCCGTCTACTTTGAGCCGCACGATTTTCAGTTCGCGGCCCTTGAAGTAGTGCTTTTCGGCCAGTTCCAGCAGGATGAGCACGGCGATGATGAGCAGGCTGCCCGCTGTGGCCACGATGTACATGCCAGCGCCCACGGCCAGACCGATGGAGGCAGTCATCCACATGCCGGCGGCGGTGGTGAGTCCACGCACAGAGCCTTTCATCTGTATGATAGCGCCCGCACCCAGGAAACCAATGCCCGAGATGACCTGTGCGGCAATGCGTCCGGGGTCACCGTTCTTCAGTCCCAGATACTCCTGCGGGATGTAGATGGACACGAGCATGGCGAGCGTGGCACCCATAGAGATGAGGGCAAAGGTGCGCATGCCGGCAATCTGTCCTTTCTGCCGGCGCTCGAGGCCCACCATGGAGCCGAGCACCATGCTGAGCACCAGTTTGAAGAGGGAGGAGCCGATGGTCACGTTGTCGTCGGCGATGATGTGCTGAAATGTGTCAAAGAGTTCCATGTGCGGATAGGCTTTGCGGGTGAGTAAAGATAAGGCAAAGATAGTGATTCCCCGCGACATGGCATCACGCCCGCTCTGTTTTTTTCATCTGCCTCCCCTTTTTTGCAACTAGTGGCGCGCCCTGCGCTACATTAATTGCGCACGGTGCACGATTATAATAGCGCAGGGTGCGCGATAAACGTTGCGCACGGTGCGCCACTAGCGGGGTTCACGAGGAACTACGAAAACGGCTTCGGCGTAGCGTGAACAGCGATGGTCTTTTCTGTGAACATGCCCCCTTGGGGCGATGAAACAGATTGAGCAGATTAATTGTGGACTCACCCTCTCCGCCGTGCCAAAGGCACCATCAGTTCAATCAGTCATCATCAGATAAATCTGCTCAATCCGCTTCATCATCGCGAAGCGGTATGTTTGATATAAACAAGTTCCTTCGGAACGATGAAACAGATTGAGCTGATTGAACAGATTTATTATTAGCCCAGCCTCTCCGCCGTGCCAAAGGCACCATTAGTTCAATCATTCATAATCTGCTTCATCATCGCGAAGGGGTTTGTTCTATATCAACAAGTTCCTGCGGAACGATTAAACAGATGACGCAGATGGAGCAGATTGTGTTTCATTGCCTCGCGTCGTCCGCAGCCACGCAACTGGATGAAACGAAAAAGAGGGCGAAGACCATGTTCATGACATAGTCCTCGCCCTCTATCCTTGCTACGGCTTCCGCACACAGCGCAAGCCTAATTCTCAATTGTCAATTATAATTAACCACCAGTTCACTCGCCAAACGTCACCGTCACGCTCGTCGGCAGGTCGGCAGGCACGCCTTTCCGCAGTCCGGGGCGCCAGCGCGGCATGCCCGTCACGATGTTGAACGCCGCCGTGTCCAGCGTGGTGCCGCCCGACTTCGTCACCTCGGCTCCGTAGATGTTGCCCTTCGTGTCCACACGGAAGCTCACCTCCACGCTGCCCTTGCCAGTCACGCCCGAGTGCAGGAGCTTCTTCTTCAGGTAGGCCTTCATGAAGATTTCGCCGCCAGGGAACGAGGGCTCAGCCTCGCCCTGCGCCTTCTGCGCCTTCACTTCCTCAGCCTTCGCCACGCTGTCGGCCACAGCGCCTATCTGGGCGGCAGCCGTGTTGCGAGCGCCAAAACTGCGCATCTGCGCCTCCTTCATGCGGTCGACGGCCGACTCCTGCGCCTGCTCCACCTGAGCGGGTGAGTTCTGTACCTTCTCTGTCTGCTTGTTGTTCACCTGCGCCTGTGTGCCGAGGGCGAACAGGGCGAATGCTATCGCCCCTAGTATCTTCTTCGTTTTCATTGTTCTTGTGCTCATGAAATGGTTACTGTTTGTTTCTGCCTAATGTGACCGTCCGCTGGGCGAAAGGTTTAACACCTCGGGCAAATCCGCTGCAAAGTTAGCAAGTTTCGCTAATTTGGGCAATTACAGCGCCTTTTTATTGGCAAATTTTGTGTGAAAAGAAAAATAAGCCCTATCTTTGCACATAGAAACCCCTATAGAATAATAAAGATTCGCGCATGAGACTGGATGGACGAAGAGAAAGCACCAATGTGGACGACCGCCGCGGACGTGGCGGAGGTTTCCGGCTGGGCGGCAAAGGCGGCCTGGGCATCGGTGCAGCCATCATCATCGGTCTGCTCACTTACTTCATGACGGGCGACCTCGGCACAGCCTTTCAGGCAGCCAGCCAGGGCACCGACCTCACAGAGATGGTCAGCGGACAGGCTGCGGGTCAGCAGGACGCCGCCTACGAGCCCACCCCCGAGGAGAAGGAAATGGAATCCTTCGCCCGCAAAGTGCTGGCCAGCACCGAAGACGTGTGGACCGCCGAGTTTGAGCGCATGGGCAAGACCTACGAGCCCCCCACGCTCGTCTTCTTCAGCGGAGCCGTCCAGTCGGGCTGCGGAGGCGCCTCGGCTAGTGCCGGACCCTTCTACTGCTCGGCCGACCAGTGCGTGTACATCGACCTCTCCTTCTTCAGCAGCATGCGCCAACAGCTCGGAGCCGACGGCGACTTCGCCTATGCCTACGTCATCGCCCACGAGGTGGGACACCATGTGCAGAACCTGCTGGGCACCCTCGGCAAGGCACACGCACAGATGGCACAGATGAGCCAGACCGACGCCAACCGCGTGAGCGTGCAGATAGAACTGCAGGCCGACTGCTTCGCTGGCGTGTGGGCCCATCACGAGCAGGCCATGTACGGCTCGCTGGAGGAAGGCGACCTGCAGGAAGCCATCAGCACCGCCGAGGTCATCGGCGACGACTACCTGCAGAAGAAAGGGCAGGGATACGTCGTGCCCGAAACCTTCAACCACGGCACCAGCCACCAGCGCATCAAGTGGTTCAAGCGTGGCTGGAACGCAGGTAAAGTGTCGGCAGGCAACACCTTTGCCGTGCCTTATGACGAACTATAACAAGTCATCTTTTACATAACTAATCCTCTCATCAAACAATGGAAACAAATTCATTAAGCATCGAAAAAGTCTTCTCGGCTGCTTGGAACCGTTTCGGTAAAAACGGACTCGGCCTCTGTGTCACTTACCTCTGCATCGCCATCGGCGTGGTCGTTGTAGCGCTCATTGTAGGTCTCTTCACCGGACTGGGCGCCATCATGTCGCTGGTGACTTTCTTGGCAACTCATAGCAACGACTTCGGAGCCCTCGTCAGCACGTTAGGCAGTGCCTTCCTCAGCATCTTCGTCATATTCTTCGTTGCTGCCCTCTTCGGAACACTCTGCGAGACAGCCATGATGAACCTCAGCCTCGGACTGTTTAGAGGACGCTTCAAGGGCTGCACTTTCGCAGCATCCAGCCTGCCCGCATCGCTCTACTTCAAGGTCATCGTGCTTGACATCATCGTTGGCTTCCTCTGCTCCGTGTCCGTCTTTCTGTTCATCGTGCCTGTATTCTTCGTGGCGCCACGCCTCATGCTGGCATCACGCTATCTGGTGGACCACCCCGAAGCAGGCATCTTTGAGAGCATCGGAGAATGCTGGAAGCTGGGCCAGGGCAACACCCTCATGCTGTTTGTCCTCCTCGTCATCGAGGTGGTGTGCGGATGGCTCCTCGGCAACATCCCCCTCATCGGCTCTGTCGTCAACGCCGCCTTCTTCCTGCTGGTCAATACTGCTGCCTACCTCCAGCTGAAAGGTGAGCTGGTAGAAAGCGCCGAAGCACCTAAGGCCGACGAACCCGCAGCCGACACTAAGCTCGAAGCCAGCGGATACTCCAAGAACGAGCGCTAAACACACATACAACGGACCGTGGCACGCCCCCGGCAGCAAAGCCCAGGGCGTGCCACGGCACGGATTCCACATTCAGCGGCACGCCGGCGGCTGCCGCTTGAAACGCGACAAGAAAAGAAACCTAACGCATACAGATGACAGTATCAGAACTCATCAATAAGACTGACCGGACAGCCTTCTCCTTCGAAGTGCTGCCGCCACTGAAAGGAACAGGCACAGACACCCTGTTCCGTACCATTGACACCCTCAAGGATTTCAACCCCGAGTACATCAATATCACCACCCACCGCAGCGAGTACGTCTACGTGGAGCAGCCCGACGGCACCTACACGCGCCAATTTATGCGCCGCCGCCCCGGCACCGTAGCCGTCGCCAGCGCCATCATGCAGAAGTACGGCATCAAGGTGGTGCCCCACGTTGTCGTGAGCGGCATGAGCCGCGAGGACATCGAGTACATGCTCCTCGACCTCCAGTTCCTCGGCATACGCGACCTCCTCGTGCTGCGTGGCGACAAAGCTAAGGACGAGGCACGCTTCACACCCGTCAAGGACGGCTACAGTCACGCCACAGACCTCATCGAGCAGGTCAACCAGTTCAACGGCGGACACTTCATCGACGGCACACCCATCAAGAACCCCGGAGCACCCTTCTCCTACGGCGTGGCAGCCTATCCCGAAAAGCACGAGGAAGCGCCTAACATGGAGTTCGACCTCCAGGTGCTCAAGAAGAAGCAAGACCTCGGCGCCGACTACGCCGTGACACAGATCTTCTACGACAACCAGAAGTACTTCGACTTTGTGGACCAAGCCCGCAAGGCAGGCATCCACATCCCCATCATACCCGGCATCAAGCCCATGGCCAAGCTCAGCCAGTTCACCGTGCTGCCCAAGACCTTCCACCTCGACCTGCCCGAAGAGCTCTCCAAGGCAGTAGAGGCCTGCAAGACCGACGCGGAAGTGCGCCAAGTGGGCATCGAGTGGGGCATACAGCAATGCCGCGAACTCATCAGCCACGGAGTGCCCAGCCTCCACTTCTACTCCATCGGAGCCGCTGACAGCATCCGCGAGATAGCGAAAGAGATATACTAGAAAAATAGAAGAACTAGCTAGACTAGAGAGACTAGTCAAACTAGAAAAGCTAGTCCAACTCAATCAACCGCCCAGCAATGACCTTCGACCAAATCATAGCACAGCAAACCGTGAAGCAGCGCCTCCTCGACGAACTCAGTCAGGGACGCGTGCCCCATGCTCTCATGCTCTGCGGGCCCGAAGGATGCGGCGCCCTGCCCATAGCCGTGGCATACGCGCAGCGACTCCTGGGCGACGGGCCTATGGCCGAGAAGCTGCAGCACCCCGACCTCCACTTCGTCTTCCCCATCTACAAGAAGAACAGCGGCAAGGACTCCTACTGCGACGACTTCCTGAAGGAATGGCGCGAACAGCTCAATAACCGCCCCTACTTCGGCATGAGCGAGTGGATGGACACCATCGGCGCCGACAACCAGCAGCTGCTCATCTACGCCAACGAGAGCAGCGCCATCCTCCGCAAGCTCAGCCTCAAGTCGAGCCAGGGCGGATACAAGGTTATGGTCATCTGGCTGCCCGAACGCATGAACGCCGAGTGTGCCAACAAGCTGCTCAAGCTCCTCGAGGAGCCCCCTGCGCTCACCGTCTTCCTGCTGGTGAGCGAGCAGCCCGACAAGGTGCTGCAGACCATACGCAGCCGCACACAGATGGTGCAGGTGCCGCGACTCAGCGACGACGACGTGGAGCAGGCGCTCGTGGAGCGCTACAGCGTGCTCCCCGCCGAGGCCAAGCGCATCGCACGCTCCTGCATGGGCAACATGGCCAAGGCCCTGCGCATCATCACCAGCGACGCCGAGGGAGAGTTCTTCTTCGAGCTCTTCGTGGAAATCATGCGCCTCACCTACACCCGCCGCGTGAAGGAGATGAAGCAGTGGGCCGACCGCGTGGCAAGCATGGGACGCGAGCGTATCAAGGCCTTCCTCGAATACTGCCAGAAGATGGTCAGGGAGAACTTCATCTACAACTTCGGACGCCACGACGAGCTCAACTATATGAGCACCGCCGAGGCGCAGTTCGCTGTCAAGTTTGCCCCCTTCATCAACGAGCGCAACGTCATCGGCATCATGGAGGAGCTTTCGTTGGCACAGCGCGACATCGCGCAGAACACAAGCGCCCGCATCGTCTTCTTCGACTTTGCCCTCAAGATGACGGTGCTCATCAAGAACAGATAAAGACAACTATATATATAAGAATATGACAGAATTCAAATGTGGCAACTGCACCGGCGGTATCTGCGCCAAAGGATGCAGCCGACATGCCGACAAACTGAACACATACGACTGGATGGCTGACCTGCCCGACAACGCCGATGCCTGCGACATGGTGGAGGTGCAGTTTAAGCCACCCCGCAAAGGATACTTCCTCAACGTCAACAAGCTGCCCCTTGAGAAGGGCGACGTGGTGGCGGTGGAGGCAAACCCCGGACACGATGTGGGCACCGTCACCATGACGGGCCGCCTGGTGCCCCTGCAGCTCAAGAAGGCTAACCTCAAGCCGGGCACAGAGCTGAAGAAGGTGTACCGCAAGGTGCGACAGACCGACATCGACAAGTTTAACGAGGCGAAGGCCCGTGAGCACGAGACCATGATTGAGAGCCGCCAGATAGCCCTTCGCCTTGGCCTGCAGATGAAGATAGGCGACGTGGAGTACCAAGGCGACGGCAACAAGGCCATCTTCTACTACATCGCCGACGAGCGCGTGGACTTCCGCCAGCTCATCAAGGTGCTGGCCGACCGCTTCAAGGTGCGCATCGAGATGAAGCAGATTGGTGCGCGCCAGGAGGCAGGGCGCATTGGAGGCCTCGGTCCCTGTGGACGCGAGCTGTGCTGCGCCACTTGGCTGACGGGCTTTGTCAGCGTGGGCACTGCCGCCGCGCGCTTCCAGGACCTCTCGCTCAATCCGCAGAAGCTGGCGGGCCAGTGTGCCAAGCTCAAGTGCTGCATGAACTACGAGGTGGACCAGTATGTGGAGTCGCTCCGACGCCTGCCCTCACGCGAAATCACGCTGCAGACGCAGGATGCCGAGTACTTCTTCTTCAAGGCCGACATCTTGGCGCACCGCATCACTTACTCTACTGACAAGAAGTTCCTGGCCAACGAGCAGACCATCTCGGCGCGCCGCGCTTTCGAGGTGATGCAGATGAACAAGAACGGACAGAAGCCTGCTTCGCTGGCCGAGGAGAGCCACGAGCCAGAGCCTGTATCGAACGACCTGATTGAGCAGGAGAGCATCAACCGCTTTGACTCCCGCAACAAGAAGGGCGGCAAGAAGAACGGCAAGAAGAGACATGCCAGCGGCAACGAGAACGCTCACGGTGGCGGTAACAATGGTGCCAACGAGAAGGCGGGCGAGAACAACCGCCGAGGCGGCAATGGCAACGCCCGTGGAAACAATAACGGTGGCGGGCGCAACCGTGGCAACCGTCCTAACGGCGGCAATGGAGCCAACGGTGGCAACGCTAACGGCAAGAACCATTCTGGCGCCAGCAACTCAGACAACTCCGGCAATTCCGGCAACTAAGCATAACTCTAGATGATACGCCACATCCGCATTCTTGCCCTTATCCTGTGCATGGCAGGGGCGCTGGCGGGTTGCCGCGGCAACCTTCTCCACAGCGCTTATCAGGCTATGCCCGATGCACAGTGGGACGGTCAGGAGCCGCTCCTCTTCTCCCTGCCCGTGGTGGACGAGCCGTGTGAGGGCAGTCTCACGGTGAACGTACGCACTCGCAACCGTTTCGCCTACAAGCAGGTGGTGGTGCATGTCGAGGTGTACTGTGACGAGAAGTGTGTGGAAGACCGCTTGCTGACGATGACGATGCATCACCCCGACCAGGAGCTGATGCCCGACCTCCTCTATGAGGACAATTACTCAGACCCCGTGCCCTTGCGGCTGGAGCCGGGCAAGCAATACAGGCTGCGCCTCTCTCACCGCATGCGGCTCAACCCGCTCGACCATGTCGCCTTTGTGGGATACGACCTGCAGGAAGATGAGAGATAGGCGATAGGGGCTATAGATACAATGGAGGCTATAGAAACAATAGAAAACAATAGATAATAGATAACAGAGTAATATAACGCTTATGGCAGACCTTATCTTGACAAGCCCGCAGAATCCACGCATCAAGACGCTTTTGCAGTTGGAGCAGAAGTCGTCGGAGCGCCGGCGTGCCGGACTGTTCGTGGTGGAGGGGCAGCGCGAGCTGCACCATTGCCTTGTCTCCGGTCTGGGGGTGGAGAGCGTGTTCTGGTGCCGCGAGCTGGTGCCGGCCGACTTCGAGACGGCGGTGCTGGCCGAGGTGGAGCGGGCGGCAGGGCGCACAGGCGTGCCTTTCCGCAGCGTGGAGGTGAGCCGGGGCGTGTATGAGAAGATAGCCTATCGTGGCAGCACCGAGGGTGTGGTGGCGGTAGTGCGCGAGCGCCGTCTGACGCTGGCCGACCTGCCCGTGAAGGAGCATCCCCTCATTGTGGTGCTGGAGCGTGTGGAGAAGCCGGGCAATTTGGGCGCCATCTTGCGCAGCGCCGACGCGGCCCATGCCGATGCCGTGGTGGTGTGCGACTCGCTGACGGACCTCTACAATCCGAATCTCATCCGCAGTTCCATCGGTGCCATCTTCACGGTGCCGTGTGTGGCGTGCAGCACGGAGGAGTGCATCGCCTATCTCAAGGCGCATGGCATCCGCATCCTGACGGCGCAGCTGCAGGACTCGCACCTCTACTACGACACAGACATGACCTGTGGAACGGCTATCGTGATGGGCACGGAGTCGACGGGCCTGACGGACACGTGGCGCCGTGTAGCTGATGCCCACATCCGCATCCCGATGCTGGGACAGCTCGACTCGCTCAACGTGAGCGTCAGCACGGCCATCCTGCTGTTCGAGGCGGTGAGACAACGTAGAGAATTGATAATTGACAATTGACAATTACCATGTGGCTCGTTTGTTCGTTGGCTTGCATCGCGTCAGCCTAATTATCAATTGTCAATTATCAATTATCAATTAACGAAAACAATCATCTAACCCTATAAAGACCTTAAACATTATGCGACACATCCTTTCAGTTCTGCTGCTGCTTGTGGCACTGACCACGCAGGGGCAACGCGCGTATCACATCAAGCATTTTGGTGAGACGGATGAACTCAGAGTGCGTGGCGAAGTGAGCATTGCTCAGGTGAATGGCTTCATCTTCGTGGGCACTTCCGAGGGCTTGCGTGCCTTCGATGGCAAGCATGCGTCTCTCTACCGTGTGCCCGACAACGATCGCGCAGGCGGCTTCTACGGCATGATCACGGGCGTGGTGCAGTCGGCCGATGGTGTCATCTGGGCGGGCACTCACCGTGGCTTCTACACGTTCGACATTGAGCACGAGCGGCTGGTGCCCTACAGGGTGGAGGGCTTGCCGGAGAATCCGTCGGTGAGCCACATGAAGTTTGATGCCTACAACCGCCTGTGGGTGGTGGTGAACGGCAAGCCTTACCGGATAGACCCCGAGCGTCGGCGCGCCTACTGCATCGACGAGAATCTCTCGCGGGTGCGTTACCTCATGCTGTCGAGAGAGGGCACAGTGTGGATGGGCGATGTGGAGGGTCTGCTCTACCGCTACGACGAGCCGAACAACCGTGTGCGAGCCTACACTGTGAAGCCTGAGGGTGCGAAGGAGTTCCGCAAGATTGCGGCCATCACGGAGATGCAGGACGGTTCGCTGGCTGTCACGTCCGAGACGGATGGCGTGTGCCTCTTCTCGGTGAAGGACTTCTCGTCGCGCCTGCTGTTCGACAAGGATGAGGGCAAGCCACTGCTGGCCCACACGGCCATCACGCCCGATGGCACCAACCTGTGGGTGGGCACGGAGCGCGGCATTGTCATCTGCAACGTGAAGACGGGCGCGCTCAGCGCTCTGCGCCAGTCGGACACGGCGTTCCACACGCTGACGGACAATGCGGTCTATACGCTTTTCCTCGACCAGGAGATGGGCGTGTGGGCTGGCACATACTTTGGCGGCCTGCACCGCATCAGCCTGCTGCCGAGCAACTTCACCATCTCTCTGCCTGAGGTAGAGGGCGTGGATGTGGTGCGCGAGATGGTGCAGGACAGCCAGGGGCGCATCTGGGTAGGCACCGAGGATGGCGGGCTGTATGAGTTTGACGAGGAGACGCTCCGCCTCCGTCCTGTCAAGGTGGACTGGGGCTCGGAGCCTGAGCCGTACAATGTGCAGTCGCTCCTGTTGGTGGACGACGAGCTGTGGCTCTCCACCGCCACGAGTGGCATATACATGCTGAACCTGGAGAAGATGCGCTTGCGCCAGCGCCACGTGGACAAACCCCACGTCGCAGGGCGTGCAGCTGAACCCCATCAGCATGTGCCGCCAGAATGGCGACATCTTCGTGTCCACGTCCAGCGGCGTGTTCCAGTATTATCCCAAGACGAACGACTTCCGTCTCCTGCCCGATCTCTCGGGCATGTATGTGCACCACCTGCTGGCCGACCGCGACAGCACGGTGTGGATGTGCACCTACAACAATGGCTTGTGGAAGATGTCGAAGAAGAACGGGAAGTGGGTGCCCCACAAGACACCCTTCGAGTATCAATGCGTGACGTCCTTCTTCCAGGACTCGCGCGGTGTGTACTGGGTGGGCAACGACCGTCACGGCCTGATGGGCTATGACGACGAGATGGGCATCACGCTGCCTATCGACCTGATGCCGCTCACGAGGCAGGATGCGCTGGACCCCACCGCTGTGCCGAAGGACCAGGGCCTGTGCGTAACGAACATCATCGAGGACTCTTACAATCGGCTGTGGATCAACACGTTCAATGGCATCTACACATACAATCCGGAATATGGTCTGGTGGCCCACTTCACGATGGACAACGGTTTGCCATCGCCCTACTTCAACCAGAGCTCGGGCCTGCTCACACAGAAGGGCCTGGTGCTGCTGGGCAGCTACAAGGGGCTGGTGTCGGTGGATCCGGGCCTTTTCCGCGCGTTCCGCGACAAGCTGCGCCCCTTCCTGCTTCATCTCTACGTGAACGGCGAGCACATCATGCCGAACGACGGCTCGGGCATCTTGCAGCGCACGCTCTTCCTGCAGAAGGAGATTCGCCTGCGCGCCGACCAGAGCACGTTCACCATCTTTGTGGCGGCGCCGACGTTCCAGAACGAGGCAGTGGTGTGGTTCCGCTACCGCATGAACCCCAACGAGCGCTGGACGCTGACGAGCGACATGGCGGCCATACAGATGCACAACCTGGCCTCGGGCACCTATCATGTGGAGGTGCAGGCATCGTACGACCGCGACAAGTGGGATGGTGAGACCACTACGCTCACCATTGTGGTGGAGCAGCCAGTCTATCTCAGCTTCTGGGCTATCGTGGGCTATGTGTGTCTCATCATTCTGGGTGTCATCCTGGGCATGTGGATAGTCCGCCGCGCTCACTTGCGCAGGCGCAGCCAGAGTACGAAGGCGATGGAGGCGAAAAAGAACCAGCTGTAGGAATGATAGGTCTGCCGACAGCGGATAGTATATAATATCCTTAATTCCGCAACACTATAGTTTAACATTATTTATAAGTGCCTGAGCAACAAAAAGTTGCCCAGGATTTTGCCATGTCAGAATTTTCACTT
>CADAVI010000002.1 GCA_902791295.1 uncultured Bacteroidales bacterium
GGAACAGACAAATTCTCTAGAGAATTACTTGACTCATAAACAGCCGGATATTTACAACAACGCTAATCGGCCTCTGTCGTGCAGGCTTCGCGCCGTAAAGGTGCAGTTTTGTGTAGGTATCGTGTAGGCTTAGTGTAGGCTTAGTGTAGGCTTGCGGAATAGATATTTCCCTGTATCTCACCCGTTTAACACATAAATCGTGTAGGCATGTAGGCTGATGCGAATAATTTCAAAAAAAATAGGCCACGAAATCACAAGAAAAGCGCCCGCAGAAAAGTCTGCAGGCGCGAAAATGCTTACATTTTTTGCAAGATGTTTGGCGGAAGAACAATCATTAACCCGCCTTCATCACTGTGAACATTGCGTAGCGTGATTCCGACGTCGCTCCAAACACATCTTCCGTAAAACTTCCCGTCAACGTCATTGGTTCCTCCTTCACAGTCTTCAATATCCGGATTGCCATATCGTTGAGAAATCCCGTTTCTCAATGCTTCATAATCCGAGATACTTTGATGTGACGTGACAAGAACGACGCTTGTAAAAACTGATTCCCCGTCATGCTCTACTACCTCGTAATTGACTCCGAAGGGAATTCCGCAAATCACCACGCGCTGTATGTCTTTCTTCTCTGCCTCATCAACAGAAACCGTTTTATGTTGGCAGGAGGAGTAAGTTATTAAACCCGCAAGACAGAGGACGAGAATTCTAACCATCGCTCAGTTCTCTATGATGAATGCTCTTGTTGTTTGATTCAGCATAGAATTGCCACCTCTCTCCGTCTTCTTTCGTCTCGTCCCACCTTACATACAGCGTATCTAATCCCTTTCCTGTGAAATTGCCGACAATTGTATCTTTTTCATCATGGCCTGCAACGGTATTATACTTAATCATTAGGTCTTCATATGTCATTTCGGACAGGGGGATATTATCAACATCCCTCTCTGCCCTCTCGGCGGACTCTATCTTTTTCGTCTCTTCTTCCTGCACCTTATTGCCGCAACCAGTAAAAGCCATCACACCAGTAATGCAGAGAACAAATAGTTTTGGTCTCATCTTTGTAGAATTTAATTCGGGGTTCCCTTCTTGGTGTTTCGTGCAATCTCTTCCACAGCAGAAGCAATACGCGAGAGATTTAGTACCAACGACAACGCCACCAGGAAGAGAAGTGAGCAGATGACATCCCCAACGACTGAACCGAGGGAACTTGCGCCGTTTACTTGTTCTTCTATTGTTAAATGGCCCACAAAACTTTCTATAACATATAGCACAAGAAAAGCGAGGATAATCAACAATGAGATAATTACAATTACCAGGTCCCAATTTTTCAGCCTCATGACGGCACTAACGATGTTTTTAATTGTTTTCATAACGCGTTTTATCGTTTAAAGTAGAATCTGTTCCTGTTTTTGTCAGGTGTCAAAACCAACATTTAGATCAATCAAAACGGGCGAACGACTTCCGGCAATATCTCCACTGGCACTTTCTTACCTTCATCCTCTGCCATCATCACCTCTCCATTTACGTACTTACAGCAATCAAGCCTTAGAGCTTTACATTGTTGCAACTGGTTGGGAAATAAATCTTGTAGCACAACTCCCGCAATATATCCGTCACGACTTCCTTCTGTTAAATACATACGACCAGCATTATTCGTCATATTATTAATTTTTGCATTGTTCTTGACAGCCACTTGTCTGGCCTCGTAAACAATATGTTCAAGAATAGCTTTTTCATTCAAGGTTTTAGACAAAGATAAATAGGTAGCACAAACACCAACAAAAGCACCTACTACCAAGCAAATAATGGGGACAAAAAACTTCTTCATAATTGGGATATTTTACATCAGTTATTAAATAATTTAGACGAACATGCGGCAGATTACCGCCTTCTCTGGTGCAAATATACACAATTAAAAACTATCGCCTCAGCTTTTGCAAGGCTTGCAGAGGTGGCAGTTCGTATACGTTTCACTTCGTGCGACAAAAATTCTCCCCAAAAAGTATCTTTTTTGTCCAGAAAATTTGGATTATAAATCCATTTTACTATACCTTTGCCAAAGAAGGCGAGGCATAGTGCCAAGCCATATAAAATTTTAATTTATATACATATGAAAGAACAAGGTTTAGTTCTTTGTGCTAGTTGTAGAAACAAGCAAAAGAGAGATGATTTAAAAAAAGAAGAGTATTATTGTAGTGTTGTTGATGGCATTGTTCCAAATGGAATAATCACGTCTGATACGGAAGCCCTAACGTGTATAGATAAAGGATTGTTTAATGGAATAAAATAAATATTATGATTATACTTGAATCTAAAATCGAAAATATCCAGAAGATTAAAAGAGAGAAACCTGGTGCAATAATTGTAGATGTTACAATTGATTCAAATAGCGAATATCGAAAACTTCACCCTTCATTTGATTGGGGAAATATTCCCTTTCCATACGAATATGGTCTTGTTACCGCAACTAGTGTTAAAGCAGTTTGGAATACGTTAAAAATAAAAGAGAACGACAATAGTGGGTTTAGAAGAGATAGTTATAGTAATACCATATATGACTACTTAGAGGCAAGAAAAAAATTGTTTATTCCAACTTATAGATGGATGTTGGAATATAATGCAGCAAAGATTATAAAAGAAATGAGGAGAGCAAATCAAGACAAAACACTTGTTTTATATGGTATTGAGGATAATTACAAAATTGAAAATCTCGACAAGCCCTTATCTCATGCATTTCTTATCAAAGCTTATGTCGAAGGACTTGCCCCATTTGCGGATGTTATAATTGAAACGACGGAACATCATACTTATTTTGGAAGAAAAGTTCTTTGCTGGGTTACACACGAGAAAAAATTTAAAGAATTTCCGCCAAAAAAAACACAAAATCAACAACTAGAGATAGAATTTGACTAGCATCTTTATCTTGACGCATTTATACATATATCTTTGGGATTGTTTGTTTTTTCCAAAGATACCTGCACCAAGACAAATTACTCTTTCGCGTACCTAATATGATACAAACTTTGCCATTATAGAATCGTCAATTTTGAAAATATAATCCTGATATTTTTACATATACAATTTGGTATATTAATTATTATTGCTGTTAAAAAAATCCTCAGGGGAACCCTCTACTAAAAGATTTTCCGGAAAATAACAACGGAACATTTCTTTTGTGCCTTGGGGTATAAATATATATTTTAAAGAAATACATTTTCCAATGGAATAATGCAACCGAAAAATATCCCCATCTATGTGTTCTATTGTATCGGGCATAACTACATAACGAAGTTTTTCACAATATTCAAAACAATCGTCACCGATAATTTTTACACCATTAGGAATAACTATTTTTTCCAAATTTCTACAACCTCTAAAAGCTGCAGGACCAATTTCTATTAATCCACGTTGTATTATTATCTCCTTTAAGTTACTACAATTCATGAACGTAAATAGTCCAAAGGACTTCAGGCTACGAGGAAGAATTATTTTCTCCAGACTATCACAACCACTAAACGCGCCAGTTATCTCAGTTACACCAAATGGAACCTCAAATTCTGTTTCTGAGCCAAAGTATCTAATTAATCTTTGTTGTTTCTCGTCATACAAACAATCATTTTTTATTCTAAAATCTGGAGAATAATTCACTATTTTCTTTAAACCCGTATTAGAAAATGCTGAAACTCCAATATAAGAAACATTTGGGGGTATTGTTATCTTATTTAATTTCTCACAAAAACAAAATGCAGAATCTCCAATATACTGTAAAGATGCTGGTAAAATAATATCTTTTATAGCCCTACAATTAAATGCGCGTTTCCCAATACACACAAGAGATCTAGGCAACATTATTTGTTCAAGAAGTTCGCTAGAAACAGCATCAGAACAAATCGACTTAGTGCCTTCTAGAATTTTTAGCACTTTGTCTTCGTTTCCTTTTACATAATACCTAAAGTCAAGTCTTAAGAATTTTTTATAATCGGACGAATAACATGCCATTCCAAATTTTTGTTCAAAATCGACTTTTGTCTTTTCTTCTCTACTCGTCTCTGGGTCTATTAAACTTTTGATTTCTTCCTCGGACAATTTTGCAACCGTCTCTACAGAATAAATTAACTCATCTGTCCCAGTCGTTTTCTCTGTGCGATTAAATAAGTCAGATTCCCATCCGTGATTATCCCCTTTTGATAAAATATTTGTAGCAGATTCCTTTTCTTGGCCGGATATAGAAGATTTGGATGTTTTCCTCGTCTCATCTTCTTCTACATGGTCTTTTATTTCACCAATAGAATTATAAAAATAATCGTCACTATCAAGATCTCTTAACATCAGTTCCGTTCTTTCTCTTTCAATTTCCTCCCTCGATAATGAATCTTCATAACTATCGTCCCCGTCATTATCTGTATTCTTTGATTCATCGTTACCAAACATTTCTTTTATAACCCATAGTATTCCAAATAACAATGCAGCACCAAGAAGACCACTAAAAGGCCCTCCACCACTATCTTCTGCGATTTCCCGCTCCATACCAAATTGTGCAGATAACTTTTCTGCATGGAACAGTATCATAAAAAATATTGCAGCATATCTATTTTGTCGAGGAAGTAATTTCATGTTGTGATAATAAATACTGTACTTACTATTTTAGAATCCCACTCTCATCCTCCACCAAGCTTCTATCCAATCTTATATACTTGGGCTCCGAGCTGTATCCGATGATATAATAATGTCTGGCCAAATCTTCTGTGAAACTGTTGACGAAAGCAGCTCGGATGCGGCTGCATTTTTCGTTGATAGAATTATTGGTAGGATCCACCAAATCATCAATGCTTTTCTCCAGTTTGTCTATATCTTCGCGATTTGAAAGACGATAGTATATTTGCAACAACTCTTCCTTATGTTCCACGAGTCTCTTGAGGCGAACACCTTCCGGATGACGCAGGAAGAAGAAAAAGACAACCTTAGAGAGAGTCGGCATCGAAATCTGGAGATTATCGTAATCCGTCAAGATGATTTGATAATCCTTAGTGATGCGAAGGCGGCTTAATTTTGGTTCCGGCAGGACAATCAGTTTACGAATGACGTAACTGGAAACGCCAGACATCTGCAACTGCTTGATTCGCTCGTTTATATCATTAGCTTGTGCATAAACCCACTCCAAATCTACGTCCTGTTCTATTCTACGCCTAGAAGTCACATCCGTGATACTACTGGCACGCACTCCTGAAGATAGTACTGGAGCAGAGACTATTTCTTTTATCTGGTTTACAAACTGATTATCATCTTCGTAATACAGAGGGAATACCGAAAAATAGAAACAGTAATCACGCCAGTAATTGTATCGCATAATGACTGGCGTTTGGAAGAGTTCAATTCCGCTCGTACAATATGAGAGTATCTCCCGATACATGTTTTGAACGTGCACATTCGTCCTCTCCGCACGACTCGCATCCGGCCAAGGAAAATTATAGTGTAGAATAGCATCCTGATGCCTAACAATATCCGGAAGATAAACAAAGGGACGATTCTCACCAAATAATTCGACGACAGAACTATAGTTGTTGTCGATGTAGTTGTTCACTTGATTTGCGCCGCTCTGAGGCTCCAAGTATATACAACTACCACGCTTAGGTTCAAATGGCAAGTCGTTGCTAAAAATGGCTATGTTGGAGTTATCTTGATTTGACATACTCATGATTTCCTTATCGTTGACTGTAAAATCATATTTCTGCTACAAAAATATGAAATCTTTTTTTGTTGTGCCGTAGTTTGCAAGGCTTGCAGATGTTTTTTCACAGATTAGACCCTACAAAAATACAAAAAAATAATTCACATCCAACTCTCAGGGGCAGATTTTCTTGAAATCCGTTCTTATTTTTTTCAAAAAAAAACAAAATGATAATTTGAGAAAAAGAGAAAACTCAGGGAACAAACATCCGTTCCGGTTAAAAAATTTTGTGCACCAGTTAGAGAACATTTAAGCGCCTTAGTTAGGGAGCGGAAATTTGCACCTCCACGGGAGAAAATTTGCGGCCCCGTGGAAAAACGGATTTTCGACCTCGGGAACGAAAAACGGCCGCTCATGCGCTTTGTCAAGATTTACGATTTCCTCCGCTGTTTTCTTGGGGGGAGACGGGCACGCAAACAGCGCAGAAATTTTAAATATGATGAACGCGAATAACCATGAATGGACCACGAATTTCACAGCGGGAAATACGGAAAATGCGGAATTGCGAAAATCTGTCATCACACATCAGCCTTCTATCCTTTGACTTTCTTTTGACATCCGAACCCGCTTTCACGGTCTCTGGTCGACCTCTGCACGGTCTCTGCAGGGTATTTGAATGAGGGATGATCTGATAATCCGATATTGATTATCAGGCGTTTATGCCCGTTGAATTCAGTACATTTCTTCGTGTTTCAAAATCCCAAATTTGGACAAAACAACTTATACCAACTTATTCAGGGAACGGCTTCCGCCCTACATAACGACATATTTTTATGTTTTCAACCGCAAAGACACAGCTCAGAACGCGGCGCCGTAACCTGCACAGGGGCTGCCCTCAGCCGGAGTGAAGTCGTAGAGGAAGAGGGTCGTATCGAAAACCTTATAGAGGCCACGCTCCGCAGGGCTCTTTCCCTTGTTGCCGCGCTTCAAGGCTTCCTCGCTGTCGTAAAGACAGTTCACGAAGCGCGCATCGTCGGCATCATTCACCGTGTTGAGATAGCACTCCGTGAAGAGCAGCTTCTCCTCACGCGACGCCGGATTGACGAAATCGGCACTTATCACGTCGTCGCCGTAGCCCATCACAAGGCAACGTCTGAAGGTGAAGTCCTCGATGGGATGCTCCTCATCGCCGTCACGATTGGCCACATGGAGGGCGTCGCCCTTCGTGCCGCTGCCGATGATGAGATACTGCGCCAGCGTGCAACGGTCAAGTTCGGCCTTGCCGCCGATGAGCCACAGAGCATGGCCCATTGCATTGGAAATGCGCGTGTTGTGTGCCGTGAGGCGGCAGTCCTTAAGATAGAGGCCAGGACTGTCGTCATATTCCTTCCCCGCCATATTGTGGAAGATGCAGGACTCCATCGTGAGGTCGGTCTTCTCGGCACGGATGCCCCAGCGCGAGCTGTGCAGGTCGAGCCACGTGAGCGTGTTGTTGCTGCTGGTGGACTCAAAGACGAGACCGTTCCAGCGATCGGGTGTGTTGTCGTAGGGCACATACCAAAGCAGGTTGTCCGTGCGGTCGCCGCGCATCACGACAGGCTTGCCCTTCTCGCCCTCCACCTTCAGAGTGCCGCGAACGAGCAGCGACCCGTTGTCGTGGAAGAAGAAGCGCGTGCCGCCTTTGACGGTCATCGTGACGCCCTCGGAGACCGTCAGCGGCCCCGTCACCAGGATGGGGCGTTTGGACTCAACCGTGACGTCCTCGGAGAGCGTCATGTCGGTCCAGCGATGGACGTCCATGCCGATGGCCGAGAGGTCCACCGACTGCACCGTGCCGCTCTCGAGAGAAAAAATCAGACGGTCGTCGTAGTGCGTCACCTCGTCCTTGTCCGTGTCGGGCAGCGTGCACTCCAGGCGCACGAAGATGCTGTCTTGCGTGCGCACCTCAAAATCGGTGCCCGAGCCGCCGTCGAGATACTGCCCGTCAACATTGACGCGGAAGGGAGAATCAGCGCCACGCTGCAGCGCCACGCTGCGGATGCGCAGGCCCGCGTCATTATAGTTGCGCACCATGAGCGTGCGCGTGGAAGACCCCTGCGCCGTGATGACGGTGTCGAAGGCCACAGTGAAATCGGAAAAGGTCAGACGGGCCGACGGATCCGTCGTAAAGTCGTCGTAGTCGTCACAGGCCGCAAAGAGCAGCGAGGCGATGGCAAGGATATAGAGGGAAAGGGCTTTCATTCGGCGTCGACATTGGTTTCCAGGTCAAAATCCACGGAGCAGGGCTCGATGCCGTACTGCTCCTCCACCTCAGCCTGATAAAGATTCCAGGCAATGCGCATACGGTGGACAAAGTCCATGAGAAGATGTTCCTCCGTGACGCCCTTCCGGCGCAAATCATAGCCGCTGCGAGCGAGAATTGACAGATTAACGGCGATTTTATTCATCGATTATGCGTTGTTTCGAAGTTTTTTACTACTTTTGCCGTGCAAATGTAACAAATAATGCTGAAACTGTTTCTACTTATCACCCTTTTTGTTGGGTTAAGCGTGCTACTTTTGTGCATACGCATCGTTTTGGAGAAGAACGGGCGCTTCGGCAGCGAGCACATCGGCCACAGCAAAGCCATGAGACGGAAAGGCATACGGTGCGTACATCAACAATACAAAATATGAAACATGTGATACTTTTCGCGGTGGCCGCTGCACTCAGCCTCACCGCTTGTCAGAAGTCGGCAGAAGAAGCCGAGGAGGGCGCACAGAGTGAAGGCGCAGAGACCACGGGGCTAAAGATTGCCTACGTGGAGATGGACAGCCTCATCACCCAGTATCAGCTCTACAAAGACTACGAGGAAGAGCTGACCCGCAAGGGCACCAACATCCAGAGCACGCTGGCACAGAAACAGCGCACGCTGGAGCAGCACGCCGCTGCCATGCAGAAGAAGTATGAGAGCAACGGATTCACCACCCGCGACGAACTGGAGCGCGCCCAAAACAACATCCAGGCAGAGCAGCAGCAGTTGCAGGAACTGGCCGACCGTCTGCAGACCGACTTCGCTCAGGAGCAGGCCCGCGTGAATCAGGAAGCCCGCGACAGCATCCAGGCCTTCCTGCGCTCCTACAACAAGACCAAGAAATACGACTATGTGCTCGTGAAGGCCGGCGACAACATGCTGGTGGCCAACCCCAAGATGGACATCACAAAGGAAGTCATCAAGGGTCTGAACAAGCGCTACAAAAAGAGCCACAAAACGGCAGAGTAACAATAAAATATCCCGGGCCAAACGACCCGGGATATTTTATTTTCCCCTGATGACCTTCACGGCGACGATGCGGCGTTCGTCCATCTCCGTCACCTCAAACGTGAACTGGCGGAACGTGAGGCGCTCGTGCAGCTCCGGGAAGTCGCCCTTGAGCTCGAGGATGAGGCCGGCCAGAGTGTCGGCATCGCCCTCCACCTCATCGAAGAAATCCTCGTCGAGCTGCATCACCTTGGAGAAGTCGATGAGCTGCGTGCGGCCGTCGAAGACCCATGTGTTCTTGTTCAGGCGGTGGTAGTCCTCTTCCTCCTCGTCGGTCTCGTCGTGAATCTCGCCGACAATCTCCTCGATGATGTCCTCCATCGTCACCAGACCGCTCGTGCCGCCGAACTCATCCACCACGATGGCCATGTGGACCTTGTGCTCCTGGAAGTCGCGCAGAAGGTCGTCAATCATCTTCGTCTCGGGCACAAAATACGGGGCGCGGATGAGCGTCTGCCAGCGGAAGTTGGCAGGCTTGGAGAGATGAGGCAGGAGATCCTTGATGTAGAGGATGCCCTTGATGTTGTCCTCGGAGCCCTGGAAGACGGGAATGCGCGAGTAGTTGTTCTCCACGATGCACTCCAGGACCTTGGGGAAAGGCGTGCGGAGCTCGATGTCCACCATATCCACGCGGGGCGTCATGACCTCCTTACACATCTCGCCGCCGAAGCGGATGATGCTCTTGAGCATCTTTGACTCCTCGGCAATATCCTGAGTGTCGGTGAGTTGCATCGCCTTCTCCAAATCGTCCACCGTGAGGGCATCCACCTGATGGCGGACGAAGCGATCGGTAAACATTTTGCTGCGGATGAGCAGGCTGCTCAGAGGCCAGAAAATCTTCTCCAGAAAAGCGAGCATGCCGCTGCCGCCGCGCACGACACTCAGCGCATGCTGCACGCACCACACCTTGGGCATGATTTCACCGAAGAGCAGCAGCAGGAAGGTGAGCACCACCGTGAGGGAGAGAAACTCCAGCCAGACGGCATCGCCGAATTTCACCATCCTGTCGGCGGCGTAGCCCAAGAGCATCACGATGGCCACATTAACCAGATTGTTGGTAATCAGGATGGTGGCAAGGAGACGCTCCGAATGCTCCTGCCAGCGGAGGATGCGCTCGTCGGAGGTGCTGCGGTCGGCATCCAGCTTGTCCGTCTCCTCGGGAGAGAGGGAGAAGAAAGCGATTTCGCTGCCGCTGACAAAGGCAGAAACAACAAGCAAAACGACTGCGCCCGCAATGGCGGCTATGCAATAGGCGTCAGGGGCGTAAACAGTAACAGAGGAAAGGGACTCTAGCAGTCCCGCGACAGGGTCATCCATGCAGTGGGAAAAATGATATTAACTAAAAAAATCAAGAGGCCGGAGGTTCCGAGGCGGATGAAGGAGCCGGGGTGCTTCTGGGCGTCAGCATCTCTATGGCTTCGGCCCATATCTCGGTGATGTATCGCGTGCGGCCCTGCTTATCTTCGTAGGAGCGGGTGTGAATCTTGCCTTCGATGTAGAGCTTGTCGCCCTTCTTGACATATTTGTCCACCGTCTCGGCCAACTGACGCCAAAGCACCACGTTGTGCCACTCAGTGCGCTCGGGCACTTCAGTGCCGTTGGCCAGCGTGTAGCCGCGCTCGGAAGTGGCCAGACGAATCTGCGCCACGCAGACGCCCTGATCCACAAAACGCACGTCGGGATCGAGTCCGACATTTCCAATGAGCATCACCTTATTCATCCTTCAATCACTTTTTGCACTACAAAAGTACATAATTTTTTAGAGATTCGGCATCAAAAGTCCCCATTTTTTTTGAACATTGCAATGTTTTTTGTATCTTTGCGGGAGAAATGGCAAAAACGCAAATAATCAAACAAACATAATTCAAACACATCACGCACTATGGAAAACGAACTCATCAAACAGTGTGAGGCCAAAGCCCGGGAATGGCTCGCTTCGCCCATCATCGACGAGGCCACAAAGGCCGAAATCAAAGCCATGTATGACGACAAGACGGCCCTCGTGGACGCCTTCTACCAGAATTTGGAGTTCGGCACAGGCGGCCTGCGCGGCATCATGGGCGCCGGTACCAACCGCATGAACAAATACATCGTCGGCATGGCCACTCAGGGCTTCGCTAATTACATCAACAAGGCCTTCCCCAAGGGCGGCTGCTCCGTGGTGGTCGGCCACGACTGCCGCAACAACGGCCGCATGTTCGCCGAATCCGTTGCTGCCATCTTCTCGGCCAACGGCATCAAGGCCTATCTGTTTGAGAGCCTGCGCCCCACCCCGGAAATCAGTTTCGCCATCCGTCAGTTGGGCGCCGTGGCCGGCGTCAACGTCACCGCATCGCACAACCCCAAGGAGTATAACGGCTACAAGGCCTATTGGGCCGACGGCGCACAGGTGCTCGCTCCGCACGACACGGGCATCATCAACGAGGTGAACAAGGTGAAACTGGAGGACGTGAAGTTCACGGCCAACTGGGACCTCATTAAAATCATCGGCGGCGAGATGGACTACGACTACATGATGGCCGTGCACGAAGCCATGATTGACCAGGACGTCATCCTGCGCCAGAAGGATCTCAACATCGTCTACAGCGCCATGCACGGCACGGGCCGCCACATCGTGCCCATGTGTCTTCGCTCGTGGGGCTTCCAGAACATCAACGTGGTGCCCGAGCAGATGGTCGTTGACGGCAACTTCCCCACCGTCGTCTCCCCCAACCCCGAAAACGCCGAAGCCATGACGCTGGGCATGAAGCTCGGCACGAAGCTCAACGCCGACCTCGTAGTCGCCACCGACCCCGACGCCGACCGTTTGGCCATCGTGTGCCGCAACCCCGAAGGCGAGTGGCAAATCATCAACGGCAACCAAACGGCCATGATGTTCATCTACTACATCATCAAGAACAAGAAGGCCATGGGCACATTGGGCAAGACAGACTTCCTGGTGAAGACCATCGTCACCACCGAGGTGATTGCCGAAATGGCCAAGAAGAACGGCGTGGAACTGCGCGACTGCTACACGGGCTTCAAATGGATTGCCCGCGAAATCGCCCTCTCGGAAGGCAAACAGAAATACATCGGCGGCGGTGAGGAGTCGTACGGCTTCCTGCCCTACGACAAGGTGCGCGACAAGGACGCTCCGGCTTCCATCTGTCTGATATGCGAGATTGCCGCATGGGCCAAGGATCAGGGCAAGACGCTCTACGATCTGCTCATGGAGATTTATAAGGAATACGGCTTCTCCTACGAGAGCACCATCAACGTGACCAAGCCCGGTAAGAGCGGCGCCGACGAAATCAAGCAGATGATGGCCGACTTCCGCGGCACCAAGGCTCCGAAAGAAATCGCCGGCTCGAAGGTCGTGCTGACGAAGGACTACCAAAGCCTCACGGCCACCGACGACAAGGGCAACGTGAGCAAGCTCGACATGCCGACCACGAGCAACGTGCTGCAGTGGTTCTGCGAAGACGGCACGAAGATATCCGTACGCCCCAGCGGCACGGAGCCCAAGATTAAGTTCTATTGCGAAATCAAGGGACAGATCGGATGCGCCAAATGCTATCCCGGCGAGGTCGAGAAGGCCAAAGCGCACGTGGAGGCCATCAAGAAAAGCCTCTCTCTTTGACAAAACATCGCTTTAGCGAAAAAAAAAGAGTAAAAAGCCAGTCTTTATTGCAAGAAAAGACGTACCTTTGCACCCGCTGTCACGAGATGGCAGCATATTTCAAACCTATTAAAACCATAAAAAGTAATGGCAACAAAAATCAGATTGCAGCGCGGCGGCCGTAAGGGCTATGCCTTCTACAGCATCGTCATCGCTGATGTAAGAGCACCACGTGATGGTAAGTTTACAGAAAAGATTGGCACCTACAATCCCAACACCAATCCTGCCACTGTAGATTTGAAATTCGACCGCGCCCTGTATTGGGTTGAGGCCGGCGCACAGCCTACCGACACCGTTCGCAACATTCTCTCCGGTGAGGGTGTTTACCTCATGAAGCACCTGAGAGGCGGTGTGAAGAAGGGTGCATTCGACGAAGCTGCTGCACAGCAGAAGTTTGACGCATGGAAGGCAGACCGTCAGAAGGGTCTCCAGGCCATCGCCGCCAAGCAGGCCGACGAGGCCAAGAAGGCTGCTGCAGAGCGTCTCAATGCAGAAAAGAAGGCTGACGAAGCCAAGAAGGCTCAGATTGCAGAAAAGGTAGCCGCACTTGAGGCTGCCGCCAAGGAAGCCGCCGCAGAAGCAGAGGCCGCAGCCGCCGAGGCAGAAGCACCCGCTGAAGAGGCACCCGCTGCTGAATAAGAGCATTCATGAAACTGCTGCTGTTATCCAACCCGACGTTCTTCATCGAAGAAGACAAAATCCTCGCCACACTTTTTGAGGACGGGCTGGATATACTGCACCTGCGTAAACCAGGGTCAGAACCGGTCTATTGTGAGCGGTTGCTGACCCTGATTCCTACGCGCTACCACAATCGTATTGTAGCCAACGACCATTTCTACCTCAAGGAAGAATTCGGCCTGGCCGGAATACACATCAGCCACCACAACCCCAACCTGCCCAACGGATACAAGGGACAGAAGTCGTGCACCTGCTACGATATTGAAGACCTGCCCCGCTGCAAGAAAGAGTATGACTATGTTATTCTCAAAAACGTCTTCGACAGCATCTCAGAGCCGGACTACAAGTCGCGCTACACTCTGGAGCAACTCAAAGACGCCTCCAGACGCGGACTGATAGACCGCCACGTGATGGCTCAGGGCGGCGTGTCGCTGGAGCTCCTGCCCCAAGTGCGCGACCTGGGATTCGGCGGTGCTGTGATCAGAGGCGACCTCTGGAAACGCTTCAACATCCATTCCGGCATGGATTTCAAAGACCTATTGTTACATTTTCACCGCCTGCGCAAAGCGAGCGAATAAGCACAATCTAATTCTATGTCAAACAACAACTTCCTTGTGTTTTCGGGAACTGCAACCCGATATCTTTCCGAAAAAATCTGTCAGAGTTTAGGTTGTCCTCTCGGCAATTTGATCATCACCAAGTTCTCCGACGGAGAATTTGCTGTCAGCTATGAAGAAAGCATTCGCGGCAAGGACGTGTTTTTGGTACAGAGCACTTTCCCCAACAGCGACAACCTGATGGAGCTCCTGCTCATGATGGACGCCGCCAAGAGAGCATCCGCCCGCAGCATCAACGCCGTGGTGCCCTATTTCGGATGGGCCCGCCAAGACCGCAAGGACAAGCCCCGTGTTTCCATCGGCGCCAAGCTGGTGGCAGACTGCATGACCGTGGCCGGCATTGACCGCTTGATCACCATGGACCTGCATGCCGACCAGGAGCAGGGTTTCTTCGACTGCCCCGTGGATCATCTCTACGCCTCCAGCGTCATGATGCCCTACATCAAGAGCCTGCAATTGAAGAATCTCGTGATGGCAGCTCCCGACGTGGGCGGCTCAAAGCGCGCTTCCACTTACGCCAAATACCTTGACTGCCCCCTCGTGCTCTGCAACAAGACGAGAAAGAAAGCCAACGAGGTGTCTGACATGCAGATTATCGGTGACGTGAAAGGCGCTGATGTTGTTTTGGTGGACGACATGGTGGACACCGCAGGCACCATCACCAAGGCTGCCGACCTCATGATGGCCAACGGCGCCAACAGCGTGCGCGCTATCGCTTCACACTGTGTGATGTCCGGACCGGCTTCAGAGCGCGTGCAGAACAGTGCGCTTGAGGAGATTGTCTTCACCGACTCCATCCCCTACTCCCAGCGCTGTGCCAAGGTCAAGCAAATCTCCATTGCCGACCTGCTGGCCGAGACCATCCGCAGAGTGGTCGCCAACGAGAGCATCTCGTCGCAATACCTTATATAATCCTTCCTTCTGAAGCAGCAACATTTCGTCGGACAGGCGAAGTGCATGCTCTACATCGTGTGTGGAAACGAGAATTGTGTGCTTCATCTCACGCGCCAGACGGGACAGCAGAGACAGCGTGGACACTTTGCTGGGATAATCCAGAAATGCCGTCGGCTCGTCCAGGAGAATGACCGGAGTTTCCTGTGCTATTGCTTTCGCAATCATCACCTTTTGGCGCTCTCCGTCGGAGAGAGAGCCCACACGGCGCGATGCCAGCGGTCTTATACCCGTGATGTCAATACTACGGTCCACGACCTCCTTATCCACTGGGGAAAGTTGACCCCAGAACTGCGTGTAGGGGCTACGCCCGAGCGCGACGACATCCCACGAAGTCATGGACGGTACGGGGACATCGCGTGTGGTGACAACAGAGACCAGGCGCGCCAAAGCCTTGTGGCTGTAGGAGGCGATGCTGCATCCGTTGAGAAGCACATCGCCCGAGAGCGGCGGCTGCAGGCCGGCCAAGGAGCGTAAGAGCGTGGACTTGCCCACTCCGTTACGTCCGACCAGACAAATCAGACGTCCCTCTGGGAACTTAACGCTCAAAGGAGCGGTGACATGCCGCTGTCCTCCACGCGTGCTGTAACCAATCACAAGATCCTTCAGAACAACGTCCATCGCAGTCCCTAACAGAAGATTAAATTCTGAACCACCTGCGCCCCGGCCTCATGATTCAGGGCCCGAAGATAGCAGTCGCGGTTCATCAGAAGGTTTTGCCTTAATGGTGCGCTCTTAATCTGCACACGAAGCGTGTCGCCCTGAAAACGCACTTCGCCGATGTAGCGCTGATACTGCTCGCCAATCACACGCGCCACCGCCACCTGGGCTCTGTAACGCGCCAAAGGCGTCTCCAATCCCTCCGAACGCAGAAAGGCGTCGAGAAGGGACGATATATGCTGGGGCCTGCGGTACAGCACTGAGGAGGATTTACTGGTGCTGCTCGCGAAGCAGGTCGTTGACAGTCTTCACCGGATTGAAGGTGGCCAAAGGCACTTCGACCATGATGGTGGACCAGTCGCTCATGGCGCCGTTCCACAAGCCGGGCAACTCAAGCGCTTTGAGCTCGCGTCCGGCCTTGCTCTTGAAGGAGATAAAGCCTGTGGCAGGATCAACATACTTGGGCAGGTCGAACTTGTTACCTTTATAATCGCGAATCGCGCACACGAGGTCCACGGGGTTGAAATGTGTGCCCTCGGTGAACATCTTCTGGTACTCGGCATTGTTTTGGTCAATCTGGCTCGATTCCAGAATCTGCAAGGAAACGCTGCCGTCGGGATTGTAGGCCAAGAACGGACCGCCACCGGGCTCACCAACATTCTTCACCACACCGGCTGCACGCATGGGGCGATTGAGCTTCGAACGCAGGTAGTTGACCAGTTCGGTGTCTTCCATATCTTTGATGCCTTCTTTGTCGCAGCACAAGGTGTGGCGCACGAAACGAATCATCTCTTCAAGATCGGAGTGATTGAAGTCTCCGCTGTCCAGCAGTCTCAGGTAAGAGAACGCCTGGGTTTGAGCCTCAACCAGCACGCCAGCCAACACCTGCTTCCACAGCACGGTCTCCTCTTTGAGACGGTCGGGCACAACATTGTCGATATTCTTGATGAACACGATATCGGAGTCCAGGTCGGACAGATTTTCTATCAGCGCGCCGTGACCGCCGGGGCGGAACAGCAACTTGCCGTCTACGCGGAAAGGCTCGTTGTCCATCGTGGCGGCCAAAGTGTCCGTAGAGGGTTTCTGCTCTGAGAACGAAACGTGATAACGCACGCCGTATTCCTTCTCATAGTCGCCCAGCACATCCTTGACCAACTGCTGGAACAGAGCCTTGTGCTCGGAAGACACCGTGAAGTGCACGTCGGCTTCACCATTGCTGCTGGCATAGAGCGCAGCCTCCACCAGATGCTCCTCAAGCGGTGTGCGCGCCTGGGTATCGTAGCTGTGGAACTGAAGCAAGCCCTTGGGCAATTGGCCGTAATTGAGACCGTCGGCATCCAACATGGCCACGACAACATCCTTCTGACGACCCTCTGCCACCAATGCATCGGCGCCCTTGCCGTACATCACGACGCAGGCATCGTCCAAAGCGGGGAAGAAAGCAAAATCGTGGAGACGGTCGAAGAACTTCTTCTCAAAATCGGTCGTCGGCACGTCGTAATCGGCATCTACAAACTCAAACATCGCCTTGAACATACGGCTGGCAGCACCAGAAGCGGGCACGAATTTGGTAATTTTGTGTCCCTCCTTCTTATACTGTTCCCAAAGCTTGACGAAATGCTTCTGTTCTTCCACCGATGTGCGCAAAATGCCGTTCTCAACACTGGCGGCGGCCTTCAGACGCAGAAACGGGAAGCCCTCGCGAAACTGCTTGAGCTGGCGCTCTATCTGTGACTCACTGATTCCTTTTTGCTGAAGCTGAATTTTGTCTTCCTGTGTCAACATAGTAGTATATGATTATGGTTTATTCTCTGCAAAAATAAGAAAAAAAATGAAACTACGAAAATATTTGTTTGATCTGGATAAAGAATTGTCGGGAATTTTATATCTTTGCACCCCGAATGGAGCACAAGATTGGTTTTGACCAGATAAAAAATATGCTGGCGGACAACTGTCAGTCGCAGTTGGGACGCGAGCACATCGATGCACTCACCTGGTGCAACGACATTGAGTTTATTCGCCAGCGACAGGAGGAGACCAGCGAGATGCAAACGCTCATCTCCACGCTGACGGAGACACCGGAAATGTCGTTCTACGATCTGAGAGAGGTCGTCAAACGCATTCGCATTGAAGGCACCTACATCCTGGAAGAAGACCTGCACCGGCTCTATCTCACGCTGGTGACGATGCACGGCTGGCTGCGACTCATACGCCAGGAAGAGAACGGCGTGTCCGCCAGAGGCGAGAACACTCCTCCCGCTTATCCTGCACTGGAAAAGATGGCACACGGGGTGTTCACATTTCACGCTGTGGAGCAGTGTGCCGAAAAGATACTCGACAAACACGGCCATATCAAAGACGACGCCTCTCCTACCCTGCAGCGCGTCAGAAGCGAGTTGAAGCGCGCCGAAGGCAGTGTGTCGCGCGCCCTTCAGGGCATCCTGCGCACCATCAAGGAGGAAGGCCTAATCGAGGCCGACACCAATCCCACCCTGAGAGACGGCCGACTGGTCATCCCCGTTTCCCCGACCATCAAGAAACGTCTGGGTGGAATCGTGCACGACGAATCAGCTACGGGCAAGACCGTCTATGTGGAGCCTCAGGAGGTCGTCGAAGCCAACAACAGAATCCGCGAACTCGAGGCAGAGGAAAAGCGGGAAATCATACACATCCTGCAGCACTTCACCACCCTGATTCGCCCTAATGTCAAGGAGTTGCTGAAGGCTTTCGATTTTCTGGGACAGTTGGAATTCGTGATGGCCAAAGTGTTCTTCGCCCGCGAAATCAAAGGTATCTGTCCGAGAGTATCCTCCCGCCCCGTTATCGACTGGACACTGGCCCGTCATCCCCTGCTTGAACGCTCACTCAGAAGTCAGGAGAGGAAAATCGTCCCCCTGGACATTCTCTTGGACAAAGGCGGCCGCATCCTCATCATTTCCGGCCCCAATGCGGGCGGTAAGAGTGTCTGTCTGAAGACCGTAGGCCTGATACAATACATGTTGCAATGCGGACTCCCCGTGCCTTTGGGCGAAAACTCCAAATGCGGTATGTTTTCGGAAATGCTCATTGATATCGGTGATGACCAGAGTATCGAAAACGACCTCTCCACCTACTCTTCGCATCTGATGAAGATGAAGCAGATGATGAAAGCGGCCGGAGAAGCTACGCTGCTTCTCGTCGACGAGATGGGCAGCGGCACTGAGCCCACCATCGGCGGCGCTATGGCGGAAGCCATCCTGGAGCGTTTCCACGAGAAAGGCGCTTGGGCCGTCATCACCACACACTACCAGAATCTGAAACACTTCGCCGAAAACCACGAAGGCGTGCGCAACGGCGCCATGCTCTACGACAGACAAAAGATGGAGGCGCTCTTCCAGCTGCAAATTGGCAATCCGGGCAGCTCGTTTGCCATTGAGATTGCACGAAAGATCGGCATTCCCGCCGAAGTCATACAGAGAGCCACCTCAATAGTCGGTCAGGAATATGTCTCCGCAGACAAATATCTTTTGGACATCGTGCGCGACAAACGCTATTGGGAGGACAAGCGCCAGAACATCCACGAGAAGGAAAAGCGCATGGAAGCCACCATACAGCGCTACGAAGAAAAGATAGAAGGCCTGCGGCAGGAAAAGAAGGACATCCTCCACTCCGCCAGAGAAGAAGCCAAGGAAATCGTCTCCAGCGCCAATGCCGCCGTGGAGCGCACCATCAAAGAAATCCGCGAAGCACAGGCAGAAAAGACACGTACCAAAGAAGCTCGCGAGAGTCTGGCCAACGTGATGGAGTCGCTGACGGCACCCACCAAAGCCGTTTCCGAGCGCATTAAACACCCCAAGACGCAGACGAGCACACATGCTGCAAATACTCCCGCCCTCGCTGTCGGCAAATACGCCAGAATCAAAGGATCCTCCACCGTAGGCGTCATCGACCGCATTGAGGGCAAGAAGGTCACGCTGACGTTCGGCCATATCCACACCGTCACCACCATCGATCGCATCGAAGCTGCCAAAGCACCCAAACCGAGTGACCCGTCTCCCGTGTCGACAAGCATCCATCTTGTGCATGAGCACAATGTGAACTTCTCGCCGGAACTCGACATTCGCGGACAGAGAGCCGACGAGGCGCTGGACACGCTGATGCACTACATGGACGATGCCCTCATGACAGGCGCTTCGCGTGTGCGCATTTTACACGGAACGGGCACAGGCGCCTTGAGGGAACTCTGCCGCCAATATGTAAGAACAGTTCCGAGAGTCTTCAGCGTGAGAGACGAAGACGTGCGCTTCGGCGGAGCAGGAATAACGGTCGTAGAACTGAAATAAACATCAGTCTGCGACCGTTACACTTTTTATGGTTTCAAGGGAAACGCTTCTCTCAGCGTCCTTTGTACATATCCTCGTAGTACTTCTCGTACTCCCCCGAAGTGATATTGTCCATCCACTCCTGGTTGTCGAGATACCACTTCACCGTCTTCTCGATACCTTCCTCAAACTGCAACGAAGGCTCCCAACCGAGCTCTTTCTGCAGCTTCGTGGAGTCGATGGCGTAGCGGGCGTCATGGCCTAGACGGTCGGTAACGTATGTAATGAGGTCGAGGTCTTCTCCCTCCTTGCGGCCCAGCAGGCGGTCCACCGTCTTGATAAGGGTCTTGATGATGTCAATATTCTTCCACTCATTGAAGCCGCCGATATTGTAGGTCTCCGCAATCTTGCCGTTGTGGAAAATCGTGTCGATGGCCCGTGCGTGATCCACCACGTAGAGCCAGTCGCGCACATTCTCACCCTTGCCGTAAACGGGCAACGGCTTGCGGTGACGGATGTTGTTAATGAAGAGGGGTATCAACTTCTCGGGGAACTGATAGGGGCCGTAGTTGTTGGAGCAGTTGGTCACAATCGTAGGCATGCCGTAAGTGTCGTGGAAAGCACGCACGAAGTGGTCGCTCGAAGCCTTGGAGGCACTGTAGGGCGAATGGGGATTATACTTCGTCGTCTCGTAGAAGAAATCCTTGCCGTAGGCCAGATGATGCTCGGAAGAAGACGCCGTCGTGGTGAAGGGCGGCTCGATGCCTTCGGGATTAGTCATCTCCAAAGCACCGTAGACCTCGTCCGTGGAAATATGGTAGAAGCGCTTGCCCTCATACTTCTCCGGCAGCGACTCCCAATAGAGCTTGGCAGCCTGCAACAACGAGAGCGTGCCCATCACATTGGTACGTGCAAAGGTGAAAGGGTCCTTGATGGAACGGTCCACATGGCTCTCGGCAGCCAGATGAATGATGCCGTCAATCTTCTCGTCCTGCATCAACTTATAGAAGGCATCGAAGTCACAGATGTCCATCCTGACGAACTTGTAATTCGGTTTGTCCTCAATGTCCTTCAGATTGGCTAAATTGCCGGCATAGGTGAGCTTGTCGAGATTGATGATATTATACTCGGGATACTTGTTCACAAAGAGGCGAACAACATGGCTTCCGATGAATCCGGCGCCGCCGGTGATAACAATATTCTTCATATTAAAGTGCTTGTTTGTTTAAAACAATGTAAATAATTGGTATTCAGGCGTTATTTTTTATCAAATTCCTGATGCATTTCTTCAGACTATCGGTCCAGTAGGGCACACGAACACCGAAGGTCTCGCGTATCTTGCGCTTGTCCAAAACACTGTAAGCGGGACGCTGTACGGGCGAAGGATATTCGCTGGAATAGCAGGGTTGGATGTCACACTCCGTATGACCGCAATATTCGGCAATCATCTTCGTAAAATCGAACCAGCTGCATACACCTTCGTTGGAATAGTGATAAACGCCCTCAACGGGCTTGGAGAGAATCGTCAGAATGGCTTCGGCGAGATCCAGAGCATAGGTTGGCGTGCCGCATTGGTCAAACACCACCTTGAGTGCCGGCTTGGTGGCCGTGAGCGTCATCATCGTCTTGCAGAAGTTCTTGCCGAACTCGGAGTAGAGCCAAGCCGTGCGAATGATGACGTAGCGACAGCCGGAGTCGATGATATACTGCTCTCCGAGCTTCTTCGTGGTGCCGTAAACGCCTGTCGGCGTACCTTTCTGGTCTTCACGACAGGGGGTGTTGTAAGGCTCTTTACCGAAGACGTAGTCGGTGGAAATTTGAATGAGCAGACCGCCAACCTCTTTCATCGCTACAGCCAGATTGCGCGGCGCATCGGCATTAAGACGCTCGGCCAAAGCGGCCAGTTTTTCATCCGTCTCGCAAGCGTCCACATTGGTCCATGCGGCACAGTTGACGATGGCCTCCACATTGTTGTCTTTCACCATAGTGCGGACGGCCTCCAGGTCAGTGATGTCCAAATGAACGGTGTCGAGCCCTTCGGCATCAGCGACATCGGTGAAAATATATCGGTCTTTCGAAGTGCCGGACACAATGCGCATTTCACGTCCGAGTTGTCCGTTGGCTCCCGTAACAAGAATATTCATGTCTGTGTCAGATGTTTTATCCGTTCGATTTTTCCTATTCCAGGTTTCCCAAGCCGTAGCGCTTGACCTCGTCAATCACCTTGAGCAGATATTGTCCGTACTGATTCTTGAGCATCGGTTGGGCCAACTGGCGCATACGCTCTTCGTCAATCCAACCTTTGCGGTAGGCAATACCTTCAAGGCAGCCCACCTTCAGTCCCTGACGCTTCTCCAGCACTTCGATGTATGTAGATGCTTCGGAGAGCGAATCGTGCGTACCGGTGTCGAGCCAGGCGAATCCGCGACCGAGGGTCTGCACCTTGAGTTCGCCGTCTTCCAGGAACTTCTGGTTGACCGTTGTGATTTCATACTCTCCACGGGCGGAGGGCTTGATATTGCGAGCCACTTCAACGACCTTATTGGGATAAAAATACAGGCCGACAACGGCGTAGTTGGACTTGGGATGCTCGGGTTTCTCCTCGATGGAGAGGCAGTTGCCGTCGCGGTCGAACTCGGCCACGCCGTAACGTTCGGGATCGTTCACCCAATAGCCGAAGACAGTGGCCTTCTTATCCTCCTCCGCCGTACGCACAGCCTCGCGCAACATCTTGCTGAAGCCGTTGCCCTGGAAAATGTTGTCGCCGAGCACCAGGCAGGCACTGTCGTCACCGATGAAGTCCGCACCGATGGTGAACGCCTGCGCCAAACCGTCGGGCGAAGGCTGCTCTGCGTACTCGAAATGCACGCCATAGTCGCTGCCGTCACCCAGAAGACGCTTGAACCCGGGCAAATCGAAAGGTGTGGAAATAATCAGGATTTCGCGGATGCCGGCCAGCATGAGCACCGACACCGGATAATAAATCATGGGCTTGTCGTAAATGGGCATCAGTTGCTTGGAAATGCCCTTCGTGATGGGATACAAGCGGGTGCCGGAACCTCCGGCCAATACAATTCCTTTCATACTCTTTGTCTTGAGTAAAACACAATGATTTGCCCAAAGGTACGTAATTTTATCCGAACATCGGACATTTTATCATAAAAAACTTTAAGATTCGCCCCGCTATTTCAAAAAATTGCGACTCAGGGGCTTCCGGTTTCAAAAAATTCCGTAACTTTGCACCCGATTTTGTGCACGGGTGCTATATGCGCTCCCCCACACGTACATGCGTGAACCGTTCAGAGCCGCTGCAGAGCCGCTGTTTACTCGTAGAAAACACGAGATGAACGAGGGCCGGACGGGAGGAATACGAACAGACAAAGAAAACGACATAACAGATAATTAACAGAACTATGCGAATGAAACTTAACATGCTCGCTGTCGGCGCTATGGCTCTGATGATGGCCTCTTGCGGCAAGCAGCAGCAACAGACGCCCAGTGCCGTCTACAAGACCATGAAGGTTGAAAAAGAAGACGTCACCATCGAGAGTAAATACAGTGCCACCATACGTGGCCGCCAGGACGTCAACATCCTCCCCCAGGTGGCCGGTACGATACACCAGATTTGCGTCACAGAAGGCCAGCACGTCAGCGCCGGCCAGACGCTTTTCATCATCGACCAGGTGCCCTATGAAGCCGCCCTGCGCACAGCAGAGGCCACCCTCGAAGCCGCCAAAGCGGCAGAGGCCACCGCAGCTCTCAACTACGAGGCCAAGAAGAAGTTGAGGGCCGACAACGTCATCTCCGACTTCGACCTGCAGACCTCCCACAACAGTCTGCTCTCGGCCAAAGCACAGGTGAGCCAGTGCAACGCCCAGGTGGTGAACGCCCGCAACAACCTCTCCTACACCGTTGTGAAATCTCCCTCCAACGGCGTTGTGGGCCAGCTGCCCTACAAGAAAGGCGCTCTCGTGAGCGCTTCCATTCCCGAGCCTCTGACCACCGTCAGCGACATCCATCAGATGCACGTATATTTCTCCATGACCGAAGGTCAACTGCTCTCCATGGTGCGCGAGAGCGGTTCTTTGGACAAAGCCATTGAGGCTATGCCCGCCCTGCGTCTGCGCCTGGTGGACGGCAGCGACTATGACATTCCGGGCAAGGTGGAGAGCGCCAGCGCCGTCATCGACCGCGCAACGGGCACCATTCAGCTCCGCGCCGTCTTCGACAACCCCAACGGTATGCTACACAGCGGCTCTTCGGGCACGGTAATCATTCCCGTTGAGTTGAAAGAGCAGTTCGTCATCCCCGCCAAAGCCACCGTGCAGTTGCAAGACCGCTTCCGTGTGTGGCAGGTGGATAATGACGGCATCGCTCACGGTATCCTCGTGAGCCTGCGCCCCGAACGCTTGGGCGACAAAGTCATTGTGACCGAAGGACTGACACCCGGCCTGGAAATTGTGGCAGAAGGTGCCGGTATGGTCAGAGAAGGCCAGAATGTGCTCAAGAAGAACGAGAAGAAATAAGCGAACGCACTAAAGACAGGATTTGAAATGAAAGGCAATATATTCATCAAACGCCCGGTGATGGCTATGTCCATCGCCATCATGATTCTCCTGGTGGGTACAATCAGCTATTTCACCCTACCCTTGGAGAGTTACCCCGACATTGCGCCGCCGACGGTGCAGGTGTCGGCCACTTATACCGGCGCCTCGGCCGACGCTGTCTCACACGCCGTGATTCAGCCCTTGGAGGAGAGCATCAACGGTGTGGAGAACATGACCTACATGACCTCCACGGCCACCAACTCCGGCAGCGCCACCATCACCATCTACTTCAAGCAGGGCACCAACGCCGACATGTGTGCCGTGAATGTGCAGAACCGCGTCTCCAAAGCACAGGGCCTTCTGCCTCAGGAGGTGACGCGCATCGGTGTGATGACGCAGAAGAGACAGACGTCCTTCCTGCAGATTGACGCTTTGGAGTGCACCAACGGTGAATACGACGAGGACTTCATCTCCAATTACCTCGACATCAACGTCATCCCCCAGATTAAGCGTATCAAAGGTGTGGGCGACGTGATGGAGTTGGGCGGCACCTACTCTCTGCGTATTTGGATGGACCCCACCAAGATGGCTCAATACGGTCTGATTCCTTCCGACATTACCGCTGCTCTGGCTGAGCAAAACCTGGAGTCGCCCACGGGACAGTTGGGCGAAAACCCCGTCAACGGAGTGCACGGCGAAGGCATTGACAACCCCTTCTCCTTCACGATGAAGTACACCGGTCGTTTGGAAAGCATAGACCAGTTTGAGAACATCGTACTAAAAGCACTTCCCGACGGCAACATCCTGAGACTGAAGGATGTGGCCAAAGCCGAACTGGGTGCTGTGAGCTACGCCTTTCACGGCGGCGCCAACGGCCATGAAGCCGTCTGCTTCCTTTCCTTCCAGGTGGCAGGCGCCAATGCCAAGGAGACCAACGACCTCATCTTTGACAAGTTGGACGAACTCTCGAAAGATCTTCCCAACGGTCTCAAATTCACCACGCTGCAGTGCTCCAACGACTTCCTCATGGCCTCCATAGCTAATGTAGAGGAAACGCTCATCGTGGCCATCATTCTGGTGATTTTGGTCGTTTACTTCTTCCTGCAGGACTTCAGGGCCACCATCATTCCCTCTATTTCCATCATTGTGTCGCTGGTGGGCACTTTTGCCTGTCTGTCCGTTGCCGGTTTCTCTCTGAACCTGCTGACGCTCTTCGCCCTCGTGCTGGCCATCGGTACGGTGGTAGATGACGCCATTGTGGTGGTGGAGGCTGTGCAGGCCAAGTTCGATGCCGGCTACACCTCTCCTTACCAAGCCACCAAGGATGCCATGAACGATGTGACGATGGCCGTCATCTCCTGTACCTTCGTCTTTATGGCGGTGTTTATCCCCGTCAGCTTCATGCCCGGCACCTCCGGCATCTTCTACACGCAATTCGGCCTGACGCTGGCCACCTCCGTAGGTCTCTCCTGCGTGAGCGCCCTGACGCTCTGCCCCGCCCTCTGCGCTATGATGATGCGACCGGCCTCAGAGGAGCGCCGCAAGGGCTTCTTCGGACAGATTAACTACCGCACCCGCCTGGCCTACGAGGCCACTTACGGCGTCCTGCTGGAGAAATATCTGGGCGTGCTCAAGCACATCGTTTCCCGCAAAGCCAGAATCTATGCACAACTGACCGTCATACTGGCGTTTGTCGGCGTCTATTTCGCCTTCAAGAATTTGTCCTCCGGCCTCGTACCCCAAGAGGATCAGGGCACAATGATGATGGTTGTCAACGGCGTGCCCGGCGCAAATCTTGCCAACACCAATGAGGTGCTCGACCGTGTGGAGAAAATCGTCAAAGACCTTCCCGAGGTAGAGAGCTACAACCGTGTGGCCGGTTACTCCTTTATGGCCGGACAAGGCACCTCTTACGCTATGTGCATCATGAAGTTGAAGAATTGGACCGAACGACGCTCCGCTGGCCCCTGGAACTGGGTTTCCAACTTCATGTCCACCTCGACAGTGGCTTCCGGCATGCTCACCAAGAAACTGATGGAAGAGATTCCCGATGCTCAGTGTCTGGTGTTTGAGCCCGGCATGATTCCCGGCTACGGCATGGGCTCCATCGAACTCAACCTGCAGGACAAGAACGGCGGCGACAAAGCCACCTTCCTGAGTTATACGCAGGACTTCCTCAACCGCGTCAGCCAACACCCGGAAGTGATGCGTGCAATGACGTCCTACGCCCGCAACTTCCCCCAGTTGCTCGTTGAAGTGGATGCTGCTCAGTGTAAGCGTGCCGGCATCTCTCCCAGCCTCGTGCTCAGCACGTTGGGTTCCTACTGCGGCGGTGCCTATGTGAGCAACATGAACCAGTTCGGTCACGTCTATCGCGTGATGCTGCAGGCCACCGAGAAGTCGCGCCTCACTCAGGAGGATTTGTCTAATATGTACGTGCGCAACGGTGCCGACATGGCGCCCATCTCCGAGTTTGTCAAGCTGACGCCCATGCTCGGCCCTGAGATTGACACCCGATTCAACCTCTTCTCATCCATCATGTGCAACCTGATGCCCAATGCCGGCTATTCTTCCACCGACGTCATGCGGGTAGTCGAAGAGGAATTCCACAACGTGTTCCCTTCGGGCTTCGGCTACGAGTACGGCGGCATTTCACGTGAGGAGAACGAGATGCGCGGCTCTTATGCCACCATCGTCATCTACATGGTTTGCGCTTTCCTCATCTTCCTCATCCTCTCCTGCCTCTACGAGAGTTTCCTCGTGCCCTGGTCGATCATCCTGTCCGTGCCTGCCGGCGTGTTGGGCTCTGTCGGTTTCGCCTGGCTGTGGAATCAGGGCTACGCCGTGCTGCCTATGGTCTTCGGTTGCAAGATTGACAACAATATTTATCTGCAGACGGGTATCATCATGCTCATCGGCCTGCTCTCCAAGACCGCCATTCTGATTACGGAGTTCGCTCTGGAGCGTCGTCGCAAGGGCATGGGTATCGTTGAAGCCGCCTACGCAGCCTGCGAAGCCCGTCTTCGCCCCATTCTGATGACCGTCCTCACGATGATTATCGGCATGGTGCCCCTGATGGTGTCCACCGGTGCCGGCAGCCACTCCAACCGCACCATCGGTGTCACTGTCATCGGCGGTATGTTTGTCGGCACTTTGGCCATCCTCTTCACTGTGCCTGTGTTCTTCATCCTGACCGAATGGCTACAGGAAAAAATCCGTCCCGTGATGGTAGAGGAAGCCGACCAGCAGTTCCTCAAGGAGCGTGAGCACAGTCTCAAGGCCAAACAGGAAGCTGAAGCCGAGCATGAAGATTAAACCGTCAATCACATAATGTCAAGAAACGCAATGAAAAAGACTCTATATAATGTCATCGTGTGTGCCCTTCTGGGCTCCGCGATGACCTCTTGCGCCGTCTTTAAGAACTACCACCGCGAGAAGGTGGTGGGTGAAGTTCAGACCGACGGCATCTACGGCGACGCACAGAGCGGTGATTCGCTCGGCTTGGGCGACCTCTCATGGAGAGAACTGTTCACCGACCCTACCCTGCAGACACTCATCGAGAAAGCGCTTGCACAAAATACCGATGTGCGCAACACCGATCTGCAGATTCAGGAGGTGCAGTATGCCCTGAAGGCATCCAAAATGGCTTTCATACCCAGCATCACCTTTTCTGCCAACGGCTCAATCACCAAGGCATACGACCCCTACAACCGTGCAGAGTATCGCAACACCTTTACAGATAACACCAAAATCTACGGTGCATCCCTCACCATGGGTTGGCAGGATGTCAACTTCTTCGCCCTGCGCAACGAGTTGAAGAAGGCCAAGGTGTCGCTCGAACAGATTCAAAACGCCCGTCAGGCTGTCACCGCCGGTCTTGTTGCCAATGTAGCCAAACTCTACTATACCATCTGCGAACTCGACGAACAGATTGTGCTTATGGAGCAGACTGTTGCCAACTGGAAGACCTATTGGGAGATGCAGAAGAAACTGATGGAAGCCGGACAGGCCAATATTGCCGCCGTCAGCAGCATTGAAGCCACCTATTGGTCTATGGTGGGCACGCTCGACGAATTCTATGACAACCGCACCATCACGCAGACAGCACTCTGCACACTCTTAGGCGAGCCCTCCCACGCTATTGAACACACCACGCTGGCATCCTTCCAGGCACCGGCCCTTATCACCACAGGGGCTCCTGTCTCCATCCTCTCGCGCCGTCCCGATGTGCGTGAAGCCGAACTGAAGCTCGCCTCCGCCTTCTACAGCAAGCAGATTGCCGGCAGCGCCTTTTATCCCAGCCTCACGCTGAATGCTTCGGGAAGTTTCACCAATGGTTTCGGTGCAAGTGTCATCAACCCCGGCATCATGATTGGTGAGGCCGTAGCCGCCTTGGCACAGCCGGTCTTCCAAAACGGCAAACTGAGAGCCCAGTACAAGATTTCGAAGAACGAACTGGAGATAGCCAAGAACAACTTCGTGCAGTCGGTGGTTGCCGCCGGCAACGAGGTGAACACAGCCATGCTGGAAGTACGTTGTGCCGAAGAGCATCGTATCTACTATGGCCACGAGGCCGATGCCAACCAGATTGCCTACGATGCCACACGCCGTCTCTACGAAAATTCTTCGCTCAACTACCTCAACGTCATCACGGCGCACAACGCGCTCATACAATCGCGCATGGCGCAGATAACCAACCGTATGGATGCCGTAGAGGCCACCGTTGAACTCTATCTGGCACTCGGCGGCGGTTCCAAATAAATGGATTTCTAAAAAAACAGAAGCGCCGCGAGCTCCTCACTGGGCCCGCGGCGTTTGTTTTATTATCTGCATTGTCGTTTTTATTACGACACCACATTACAAGGCTTTCCCTGCAGGAAGGCCCTGATGTTTTCCGTCGCAATGTGCAGCAACCGCTCCCGCGCCTCCTTCGTAGCCCAAGCCAGGTGCGGTGTGACATAGAGATTGGGCGCCTGGGGCAGATGCTGCGGCGGCTCCTGGGTGAGCACGTCCAGACAGGCAGCGGCCAGACGGCCTTCTTTCAGAGCCTCACACAAAGCCTCCTCGTCCACCAGCGGCCCTCTGCCCGTGTTGATTAGGATGGCTGAAGGCTTCATCATCTTCAGGCGATTGCCGTTCACCAGATGGTGTGTCTCGGGCGTCAGGGGACAATGCAGCGTCAGCACGTCAGCCCGACGAAAGACGTCTTCGTAGCTGTGTGTCGCTTCAATGCCCTCCTCCGTCTGCGTCTTGCTTGTGAAGGCCAACACCTTCATGCCGAAAGCTCTGGCAATCTGGGCCACAGCGCTTCCGATGTGGCCCAGACCGATGACACCCATCGTCTTGCCCGCCAGTTCCGTGAGGGGTGCTTTGTAGAAACAGAAGTCCTTGCTCCGCTCCCACTCTCCCTGCTTCACGGCGCTGTCGTAGAGCGCCACCTGCTGCGTCACATTGAGCAGATGGGCAAACACCATCTGCGCCACCGACATAGTGCTGTAGGCGGGGATATTGGTCACCGTGATGCCGCGCGCTCTGGCGGCCTCGATGTCCACCACATTGTAGCCCGTAGCCAGCACGCCGACGTATTTCAGCCGGGGCAGTTGAGCCATCACTTCGGCGTCAATCACCACCTTGTTGGTCAGCACAATGTCCGCGTCGCGTGCGCGCTCCACTGTAAGATGCGCAGGCGTGCGGTCGTAGCGCGTGAAGCTGCAACCTTCCAGCGTCTCCATTTCTTCCCATGAGAGGTCGCCCGGATTGGCGGCATACGAATCCAGTTCTACTATGTTGGTCTTCATCATCTTTCATTAATTATATATTCTGCTGCGGCGTCGGCGCACCGTTGTCCGTCCACTGCCGCACTGACAATGCCTCCTGCATAGCCGGCACCCTCTCCTGCGGGATAGAGTCCGACGAGACGCACGTGGCGCAGCAGTTCCCGGTCCCTGAGAATGCGTACGGGCGCCGAAGTGCGCGTCTCCACACCGATGACGGTCGCGTCGTTGGTGAGGAAGCCGCGATAACGTCTTCCCCAAAGACGGAAAGCCTCCCTCAGACGCTCCGAGATCTCTTTAGGCATCCAAAAGTGGAGCGGCGAAGCCACGAGACCCGGGGCGTAACTGCTCTCGTTGAGGTCGGTCGACAGGCGCCCGTTGACGAAATCCGCCATCCGCTGCGCCGGCGCCGTCTGCTTCCGGTTGCCCTGCAACCAACACAGGCGCTCCAGTTCCTCCTGATAGCGCATCATGCAGAGGGGATCGTCCGCCGTCGGCGCCACCTCCACCACCATGCCGCTGTTGGACCATCTGCCGTTGCGCCCGCTGGGGCTCATACCGTTCACGACAATCTGTTCCGGCCCCGTCGCCGCCGGCACCACAAAGCCGCCGGGACACATGCAGAAGGAATACACGCCTCTGCCGTCCACCTGGTCCACCATAGCGTATTCCGCCGCCGGCAGCCAGCGTCCGCGGCCTTCGCGGCTGTGATACATGATGCTGTCGATGAGCTGTGCCGGATGCTCCAGACGCACGCCGACAGCCAGCCCCTTCGCCTCTATCTCGATGCCGCTCTCGTGCAGATAGCGATACACGTCGCGGGCCGAATGTCCTGTGGCCAGAATCACCGCTTCGCCTTCGTATTCATGGCCGCCGGCCACGATGCCTTCCACACGGTCGCCCTTGATAATCAAACTTTCCGCCTTCGTTTGGAAATGCACTTCTCCGCCGCTGCGGCGGATGCGTTCGCGGATGTTTTCGATGACACGGGGCAGACGGTCGGTGCCGATATGGGGATGCGCGTCGGAGAGTATGGCGGGCGATGCTCCATGCTGCACGAAGAGGCGCAGCACGCTCTCCACATTGCCGCGCTTCTTGCTGCGGGTGTAGAGCTTGCCGTCGGAGTAGGCGCCCGCTCCTCCCTCGCCAAAGGAGTAGTTGCTCTCGGGATTCACACTCTGCTCGGGACGGATGCGCGCGATGTCCTTCTTGCGCTCATGCACGTCCTTGCCGCGCTCCACCACTACGGGCCTCAGTCCCCGCTCTATCAGACGCAGGGCGGCAAAGAGTCCCGCCGGTCCGGCGCCCACGATGACGACGCTCTTGGCTCCGCTGACGTCCTTTTCCTTGAAGTCCTCCACACGGAAAACGCTCCCGTCGGGATCTGTCTCCACGGTGAGGTTGACCCACACCTGCCGCTGACGGGCGTCGATGCTGCGTCGCTTCACCCACAGCGTAGTGCTGCGCACGCCTTTTTCCTCTTGGAGATAGCGGCGTATGCTCTGTTCGTTATACGCCTGCTCCGGCGTCAGTTTGAGTGTGTATTCCATTGAACATTGAACATTGACCATTGAACATTAGCCGAACAGTTCCCTCACGGCGTCGGCCACGCGGCCCACGGGACAGAGTTCTATGGTGTATTGTGCGGCATCGATGCCGTTCATGTTGGCTTTGGGCAGCACCATGCGACGGAAGCCCATCCTCTGGGCCTCGGAGATGCGCTGCTCGATGCGCGAGACGGGACGTATCTCGCCCGAGAGTCCCACTTCGCCGCACATCACGGTGTCAGCCTCTATCGGGGTGTCCACATTGCTGGAGAGCACGGCGGCCACGACGCTGAGATCCAGCGCGGGGTCGGTGACGCGCAGTCCGCCGGCGATGTTAAGGAAGACATCCTTCTGCGCCAACTTGAAGCCCACGCGTTTTTCGAGTACGGCCAGCAGCATGTTGAGGCGCCGCCCGTCAAAGCCGATGGTGCTGCGCTGCGCGGTGCCGTAGGCGGCGGTGGACACGAGCGCCTGCGTCTCGATGAGGAAGGGCCTCACGCCCTCCACCGCGGCACAGATGGCCACGCCGGAGAGGCCGTCCCTGTTGTCCGATATCCACAGTTCCGAGGGGTTGGAGACGGGGCGCAGTCCGTCGCTGCGCATCTCATAGAGCCCGAGCTCCGAGGTGCTGCCGAAGCGGTTTTTGATGCCGCGCAGGATGCGGTACATGTGGTGCTGGTCGCCCTCAAACTGCAGCACGCAGTCCACGATGTGCTCCAGCACCTTCGGTCCGGCCAGTGTGCCGTCTTTGGTGATGTGGCCGATGAGTATGATGCTGGCGCCTCCACCCTTGACGTACTTCAGCAGCGAAGCGGCGCATTCCCTGATTTGGGTCAGACTGCCGGGCGAAGAATCCACCGTCTCCGTCGATACGGTCTGTATGGAGTCTATCACGACGAGGTCGGGCTGCAGGTCTTCAATGTGACCGTAGATGCGCTCCAGAGAGGTCTCCGTCAGCAGCAGGAGGTTGTCTCCCGAGCCGCCGCCCAGACGCTCCGCCCTGAGTTTGATCTGGCGGGCACTTTCCTCACCGGAGACGTAGAGCACTTTCATGCCCTCCAACCTCAGAATGGTCTGCAGCACCAGCGTACTTTTGCCGATGCCGGGCTCGCCGCCCAGCAGACACAGGCTACCGGCCACCAGCCCACCGCCCAGCACGCGGTTGAGCTCTTCGTCGCACAGATCAATGCGCACTTCGCGGTCCACCGTGATGTCGCGTATGGGCGTCGGTATGCTGCCGGCGTTGCGTCCTCCGGCGGGCGCCTTGGGCAGTGTGATTCTCTCCGGAGCGGCTTTGGCCTCGCGGAACTCCTTCATCGTGTTCCACTGACCGCAGGCGGGACAGCGTCCCAGCCATTGCGCACTCTCCTGCCCGCACTCCGTGCAGACATACATCGTCTTAGTTTTTGCCATACATCTGATATAGGGCGTAAATCATGTATATTACAAAGCAGGGCACACCGACCCAGGGGAAGGGCGCCATCGTGAAGAACATATAATCCACCATCGCCACAGCGACGAGCGTGGCGCCGTAGAAGAAGAGGCCGCGCCCTTTCAGCAGGCGCAGCATCTCGTCGGCGGTGGCGAGCGCCATCACCGTGAGGGCCCACACCGAGCAGAGAAAGAGGGCCACAATCCAAGGCTGTCCGAAGGGATTTAGCGACGGATGGAAATAGTATTCCTGCCAAGCTTCCGCGTGATATTTCTGTATCCAGGCGTAGAGCAGCGCCGAAGCCGACAGCGTCAGACAGAAGGCGGCGGGATAGCCGCTGCCGATGTCGTTGAAGTGAACCACGGGCATCCTGTGGCGCTTCGACTTCATCCACAGCCACACGAGCAGCACGAGCAGCGAGAAGCTCATGAAGACGGCAGCGTGGCGGCTCGAAAACACGTGGATGAACTCCGAGATGGGGTCGCTCGGCACGACGCTCTCCATCATGCGGCCTTCTCTCACCCACCCCTGCGTCATCTGGTCGCGCGCCAGCTTCACCCAGACGGTGTCCACCGTGTCTTCGGGGATGACGGCAATTTGGGCCACGACGACTTCGTCGCCGCTCCGGAGCCACACGCTGTCGCCCCGCACCTGTTGGGTGTGGAGGGGCTGCTCGCGCTGCAGGGACAGGTCGCCCGTCAGTCGGAAGTTGAAGTTGGCGGTGTAGTGACGGGGCATCTTGTGTTTTCTTCGGTGTTAATCACTTGCATCTCACACTTGCGGCAGTCGAAGCGCAACAGATAGCGCCGTCCGTCGGCGCCGCGCAGATAGAGCGGCCCTTTCGGGGCCTGCGGATTGTCGCGCAGACAGAGACCCGTCTCGTAGCGGATGCAGTAGCGGCAGGTCATCAAAACTTCTCTATCGTCTTTCTTCTCCATTCGGTGAGTATGCTTTTGGGGATGAACCAAGCGCCGCTGCAGCGGACACCGACGCATTCGTAGGGTGTGTCGCCCAGTCGCGAGAGTATCTCTGCGATGCTGCCGCTCTGGTCGCTTTTGGCCGGCTGCTTCTCCCGGGGGAAATGCTCCCGCACGCAGCGACCGTCCTCCCGCTCTGCGGTGAGTGTGAAGCCGTCGCCCTCTTCCTCAAGGGTCCACTTCAGCGCCACTTTGCGCACGGCGGTGCGGCCTTCAAGTGCACGCTCCATTGCCATATCCTGATTGCGGTAGAGGGCAGTGCCTTCCCGCAGTCCTTCGGGCATCACGTGGGGATAAAGGCGGTTGCCGTCGGCGCGGTTCACACGGAATCCGGCCAGCCTCCCGCCGGCGTCGTAGCAGAGCCCGTCGCCGTTGCTGAACGAGGCGACGGAGGCCACCACGATTGAGCCGCCGCGCAGGCTCTTCACCGTGCCCACCTTCGGGCCCATACTCTTGGGCGTCAGCAGACAGGCCATTCCCTTCTGCCGTCCGTGCAGGAAGTAGTCCGTGTAGCCGCGCTGGAAGGTGCGCTCCACATCGGGCGTGAAGCTGAGCTCCACCCGCCCCAGGGAGCTTCTGCGGTATTCGCTGCGGCGGCGGAAGATGGCGTCAAGCCTTTGGCGATACCAGGCCGTCACGTTCTTCACGTAGGCCTCGTCCTTTAGCCGGCCTTCTATCTTGAGCGACGTCACACCGGCGTCGAGCAGGCGCTCCAGGTCGTCACTGCGCTTCATGTCTTTCATCGAGAGCAGATGACCTGCGGCGAGGGTGTTGCCGTCGGCGTCTTCCAGCGTGTAGGGCATGCGGCAGAACTGTGCGCACTCTCCCCTGTTGGCCGAACGCCCGTAGCACACCTCGGAGGCATAGCAGCGTCCGCTGTACGACACGCACACGGCGCCGTGCACGAAGACCTCCAGCGGCATTTCGGGCACCGCCTCGTGGATGCGCCGGATTTCCTCCAGCGTCAGTTCGCGGGCCAGCACGGTCTGCAGACAGCCCTCCTCCCTGCGGCGGCGCACGTCGTCGGCCGTACGGTTGTCCATCTGTGTGGACGAGTGCAGCGGCAAATCTTTGATACGCTCCGCCAGACGCTCATCCTGCACGATGAAGGCATCGACGCCCCTGCCGTGAAGCTCGCGCGCCAGCGCTTCGGCCTCATCGAGTTCAGCGTCCGTGAGCAGCGTGTTGAGCGTCACATAGACCTTCACCCCGAAGGGCCGGGCGTAGCCGACCACCTCCGCGATGTCGTCCGCCGTGTTGCCGGCGGCGGCGCGCGCACCGTAGCGAGCCGCGCCGATATAGACGGCGTCGGCTCCGTGGTCTATGGCCGCCCGCGCCGTCTGGGCGTTGCGGGCAGGCGCCAGCAGTTCAATGTATCTGGTTGATGTCAAAGGGCGTCTCCTGATATACGTAGTAGTTGAGCCAGTTGGTGAAGAGCAGGTTGGCATGGGCTCTCCAGCTGACCTTCACCCCGTGTGCGGGGTCGTCGTCGTAATAATAGTTGTAGGGCATGCGGATGGGCAGCCCTTTGCCCAAATCGCGCCGGTATTCGGTGTCGAGCGTCATGGGCGAGTATTCGCTGTGGCCCGTGATGAAGATTTCGCGTCCTTCGCGCGCCATCACCATCGACACGCCGCTCAGCTCGCTCTCGGCGATGATGCGCAGGTCGGGACAGCGGCGCAGGTCCTCACGCCGTATCTCGGAGTGGCGGCTGTGGGGCATGTTGAATTTGTCGTCGAAGCCTCTGAAGAGCGGCAGCGAGGCGTCGGTGGGCGTCTGGGGGAAGATGCCGAACATCTTCTCGTCGAGGGGATATTTGGGGATGCCGTAGTGATGGTAGAGCCCGGCCTGCGCCGCCCAACAGATGTAGAGCGTGGAGGTCACATGCGTGCGGCACCAGTCCATGATTTCCATCATCTCATTCCAGTAGTTCACCTCCTCGAAGGCGAGGTGCTCCACGGGCGCCCCGGTGATGATCATGCCGTCAAACTTCTCCTCCTTCATCGTTTCGAAGTCGCGGTAGAAGGCCTTCATGTGCTCCACAGGGGTGTTCTTCGAGGTGTGGGCCTTGACCTTCATCAGATGCAGCTCCAGCTGCAGGGGTGAGTTGGACAGCAGACGGATGAGATCCGTCTCAGTGGTGATTTTGAGCGGCATCAGGTTGAGGATGCAAATCCTCAGCGGACGGATATCCTGAGTGGAGGCGCGCAGTTCGTCCAGGACGAAGATGTTCTCCTTCTTCAGGAAGTCTATTGCCGGCAGTTTATTGGGTAGTCTGAGGGGCATGTTTCTTCTTATTTATTGACCATTGACCATTTGATCATTATTTTGTTCTTCACTCTTCGTTCTTCACTCTTCACTCACAGAGTTCCAGCCATTTTTCTTCGGCTTTATCCAGTTGTGCCTTCAGCGCGGCGTGCTTCTCGTAGAGCGCGGCGTCGCCGCTGCCTTCGGGTGTTGCCATACGGGCTTCAAGGATTTTGACAGCCTGCTCCAGCTGGCTCATCTGCTCCTCGGCCTCCTTGATGGCCTTCTCCTTCTTGCGCTGCTCGCGGGCCAGTGCTTTCTGCTCTTCGTAGCTCAGGGTGCGGGCTTTGGGGGCTTCTGCGGCTGCGGGAGCGGCGGCCTTCGGTGCCGGGGATCCACCGCCCTGTTGGAAGGCGATTTCGGCCTGCTGCGCCTCGTGCTGGCGTATCCAGTCGTAGATGCCGCCGAGGTATTCCCTCACGCGCCCGCCGCCAAACTCATAGACGCGCTCCACCAGTCCGTCGAGAAAGTCGCGGTCGTGACTCACGATGATGACCGTGCCGTCGAAGGCCTTGATGGCGCTCTTGAGCACGTCCTTGCTCTTGAGGTCAAGGTGGTTGGTGGGCTCGTCGAGGATGAGGCAGTTGACGGGCTCCAGCAGCAGTTTTATCATCGCCAGACGGGTGCGTTCGCCGCCGGAGAGCACCTTCACCTTCTTGTCGGAGGCCTCGCCGCCGAACATGAAGGCGCCCAGTATGTCGCGTATCTTCAGCCTTATGTCACCGCGCGCCACGCGGTCGATGGTCTCAAACACGGTGAGCTCGCCGTCGAGCAGCTGCGCCTGGTTCTGTGCGAAGTAGCCTATCTCCACGTTGTGGCCCACCTTGAGCGTCCCCTCAAAGGGTATCTCGCCCAGGATGCACTTCACCAGCGTACTCTTGCCCTCGCCGTTGCGGCCCACGAAGGCCACCTTCTCGCCGCGCCTGATGGTCAGGTTGACGTGATCGAACACGGTGCGGTCGTAGTCCTTGCGCACCTCGTCGCAGATCACGGGGAAGTCGCCGCTCCGCTGCGAACAGGTGAACTTCAGACGCAGGGCGCTGTTGTCCACCTCGTCCACCTCGATGGGCACGATTTTCTCCAACTGCCTCACCTTCTGCTGCACCTGCACGGCCTTGGTGGCCTGGTAGCGGAAGCGCTCGATGAAGGCGCGGGCCTCCTCTATCTCGCGGCGCTGGTTTTCGTAGGCGCGCAACTGCTGCTCGCGGCGCTCGGCGCGCAGCGTGAGGTATTCGTCGTACTTCACCTTGTAGTCGTGTATCTGACCGCAGGTGATTTCTATGGTGCGTGTGGTCACGTTGTTGATGAAGGCGCGGTCGTGCGAGACGAGCATCACGGCGCCGTCGTATCCGGCGAGGAACTTCTCGAACCACTGAATCGACTCGATGTCAAGGTGGTTGGTGGGCTCGTCGAGCAGCAGCACGTCGGGGTGGCGCAGCAGGATTTTGGCCAGCTCGATGCGCATCCGCCATCCGCCGCTGAACTCGCTGGTGGGGCGGTCCAGGTCGCGCTGTTCGAAGCCCAGCCCTTTGAGCGTGCGCTCCATCTCGCCGCGACAGTTGTCGCCGCCCATCATGCGGTAGCGTTCGCTTTCGTGGGTGAAGCGTTCGCAGAGAGCCATGTAGTCCTCCGTCTCGTAGTCGGTGCGCCGGGCCATTTCCTCCTGCATCTCTTCGATGCGGCGTCTGAGGGCGTGTATGTCGGCGAAGGCGGTCTCGGCCTCTTCGGTCACGGTACGTCCGTCGGCGAGCACCATCACCTGGGGCAGATAGCCCACTGTCGTGTCGCGCGGGATGGCGATGCTGCCCGATGTGGGCCGCTCCAGTCCAGCTATCATCTTGAGCATGGTGCTCTTCCCCGCCCCGTTTTTGCCCACGAGGGCGATGCGGTCGCGGTCGTTGACGACGTAACTGACGTCGCTGAATAGCGCTTTGGCGCTGAACTCTATTGTGAGATGGTCTATACTAATCATACTTCAGCGGGCAAAGATACGAAATTTTTCCGACATTAGCCCGTTTTGCCCTGTTTTCTCTCACGGATAATCACGGACGTTTTATTTTACGCCCCAGTTAGAGAAAATTTGCGCGCCAGTTAGAAAACCGATTTTCTCCGGTTGGGAGCCCCTTGGAATTGTTGTAGCAAAAAGTCAAAGATCGCTATCGTTTTGAACGACGGTGCAAAGATACGACAGCGACATTGCGCTTTTCGAATAAATGAACAACTTTTTTCAAATTATTTTTTGAGGGCCATGCTCGAGAACTGCTAATGCGTTACAGCGTTACAGTGTTACAGTTCTCGAAAGGCTGTTTTCCACCCCAAGAAAACTTCTATATTTATATAAATATAGAGTATATTTTTGACCCTTTTGATATGTTTTTGGGAACTGTAACACTGTAACACTGTAACGCTTTTGCCCCCAAAACGTGTGTCTTTTCCTGAAAAAGGTTGACTCTCTTTTAGGCCTTGATAATTACCGTTTTCATATCTATACGGAAAAAGTTGACTCTCCTCTCTGAGATAAGTTGACTGTTATTCCTGAAGTCGTTGACTCTTTTCCTAAGAACGTTGACTTCGCCCCAAATTCTCCACCGTTTTGCCCCAATTTTGGCTCAAAAAAGCCTCTTTTCTCCCCCACTTTCGCTTCAAAACTCGCCAAAACCGCCCTAAAACACGGCGAAGAACACCGTTTCTGAACCCTCTGAGAAGCCTCAGAGAAGCCTCAGAGGAACACACCTCTATTTACGACGGTTGCAATTTTTGCAACTGTCGTGTCTTGACGTAGTTCTCCGTCCAAAGCACACATAAAACTTTACATCCAAACCCGCTTTTACGGCCTCTGGTCGGCCTCTGCACGGTCTCTGCGTGGTGTCAGATTGGGTGGTGCGAGGATAAACTCTTGCTACTGGCCGAAGGCCTGGCGCATCGGACTGTCTTCGGGCAGGAACTCGAAATAGTCAGGCTGACGCTCACGAATCTGCTCCCACACACGGCGGGCAGCTTCCTTCTCGCCGCGCAGCAGCAGGCAGTTGCCGCGACACTCCTGCACCGCCAAAATGCTGCGCTCCAGGACATCGGGCGCCACCACAGGCAGCGCGTCGAGAAAAATCAGCGTGAGGTCGGCACCGATGACATCGTAGGCCGAACAGTAGAGACTGAGACGGGCACGGTTGAGAGTGCTGACCAGGCCCTCTGCCCCCGTGAGGCCTCTGAAACGCCTGATGTCGCGCTCCTCTGCCGCGAGACGCTCCTTAATCTGGCGACGCCCCTCCTCCACATCGCCCAAACGATAGAGCGCCACCGAACGAAAGCCCTCAAGGATATGAAGAAAGACATCGCAGGAGACATCGCGCTCGTGGCCGGCACGGACGTAGTCGTCGATGCACTGCAACTGACGGCTGCAAAATTCAAGGCCCGGCTTCCACAGATGATGCTTTTCTGTCAAAACATACCCCAAGGCTGAGACAATGTTGGCATAATCGCGCAGCGACACATTCTTTTCCCGGGCTTCGTCGAGGAGGGAATACATCCGGGCTATAAAATCGTCGAAGTCATTCCCCGACACGGCGGCGGCACAAGCCATTGCGGCTTCTTTGAGGCACTGGACAGCATCACGCCGGAAAGGCACGGAGGTGCCGAAGACCGTCTGCCAGATCTGGGGCAATCCGCCGCGCACCCACAGTTCTGTGGTCGTTGTGCCGCCGGGTTGTGTGAAGGTAAGAGTGTGGCTGTCGGCATCAATCCAGCGGATGTGACAGCGATGCCCTCCCTCGAAAACCACGCTGTCGCCCTCATAGCGCACGAAAGCATCGAAATTGCATTGCAGAATCACATCATTCATGCGGCGCGCCACCACAGACATGCCGGGCGCATAGATCTTCCAAAAGGGTTGCACGGAGGTGCGAAGCCCCGTGCCGTCGGGATTGGCCACCGTCTCCATGCAGGTCCACCATCCGGTAATGCGGTTGGCCTTGTGGTCAAAGCGGTCCTCCAGGATGTCGAAGAACTGCTTCATCTGCGGCTCGATGCCGCTGCGCGAATACACCTCCGTGATAAACTCGCCCATGTGGCCCATGCCCGGCCAGCGGTCGTTGTACCACTTGAAATAAAACCGATCGGCCGCCACATTGAAGATGCGCACGCCGTGACCGTCGGCGCCCTGGGGCTGATCTCCGGTGGGTGTGAGAGGATGGTTCTCACGAATCTCTACCACAGCATTGCCCCAGCGTCCGGGCTCGCTGACACGGCTGCCGCTGACGAGCAGACCCACAGAGTCCGCCACGTATTTATACTGGTTGAAGTTTGGCATCTGACTGCTGCCGTCGGCATAGATGAAACGCTGCAGGCGATAGAGTCCCCGCGACTGCTCTCCGGCCCAAGCGGCGGAGAGAACCGCCAACGAGCCAAGAAGGAAAAGGAGTGTTTTTCTCATATCAGTATGGCAAGTGTAAGGTTAATGCAGGAAGTCTGCGAGGGCTCAAAAATCACGATCCTTGAGCACGGGGAACTTCTCGCGGAACTGACGCAGCTTGTCCATATCGAACTCCGTCGTCACGACTGCTTCGCTGCCCGAAGGCGCCGCAGCGATGACGTTGCCGTAGGGATAGACCACCACGGAGCCACCGTCGTATTCGCAGACGGGGTCCTTGCCCACGCGGTTCACACCGAGCACATAGCTCTGATTCTCAACGGCACGAGCCTGCAGGAGAATGTCCCAGGCGTGCTGTCGCTTATTGGGCCAGGAGGCCGCATAGATGATGCAGTCGTAGTCGTCAAGACAACGGGCCCACATGGGGAAACGCAGGTCGAAGCACACCTGCAGGAGAAAACGTACGCCGCGCCACTCGGCCACAACACGCTCCGTGCCGGGCACGTAGGACAGCGTCTCGCCGCCGTATTCAAAGAGGTGGTGTTTGTCGTAGAAGGCGACGCCACCCTGCCCCTGCGGGCGCACGAAATAAAGACGGTTGCGCCAACGGCCGCGCTCCTTCACGGCCACGCTGCCGCAAACGGCGGCATCGCGCTCATCGGCCATCGCCTGCATCCAGGCGAGCGTCTCCCGGCTCCACGAAGGCGAAAGACAATCGTCAGGCTCGACCACAAAACCCGTGTCGAACATCTCGGGCAGCACATAGAGGTCGGCCTCGGTGCTACGGATAAACGTCTCATAACGGGCTCGGTTGTCAGCCGGTTCGCCCCAAAGGATATCGCTTTGAATGAGTGCTACTTTCACGGCGCAAAGATTAAAGTTGAAGGAAAAAAGGAGCGCCGGTCAACAGCCGGCCGGCGCTCCCTGAAGAATTTGTAAGAATCAGTTGTTCTCGGGACGAAGCTTGCGAACCACCTCGGCGGTGCGCCACATCTCGCTATCGTGCAATGCCTTGAGCTCCTTCTCCAGACCCACGCGATAGTCGGGCTTGGAGTTGGCATCGATGGAGATCTGAGCCTCGTTGCCGCTCTTCACGCTGGCGTAGAGCTTCTCCATCACGGGCTTGATGGCATCGTGGAAGGGGCCCATCCAATCGAGGGCGCCACGCTGGGCGGTGGTGGAACAGTTGGCATACATCCAGTCCATACCCTTCTGGGCGAAGAGAGGCATCAGGCTCTGAGTGAGCTCCTCAACGGTCTCGTTGAAGGCCTCGGAGGGCGTGTGGCCGTTCTCGCGCAGCACTTCGTACTGAGCCAGCAGCAGACCCTGAATGGCACCCATCAGAGAACCGCGCTCGCCGGTGAGGTCGGAAGTGGCCTCGCGCTGGAAAGTGGTCTCGAAGAGATAACCGCTGCCGATGCCGATGCCCAGAGCCAGAGTGCGCTCAAGAGCACGACCCGTGTAGTCCTGATAAACGGCATAAGAGCTGTTCAGACCGCGACCCTCGAGGAACATGGTACGCAGAGAGGTGCCGCTGCCCTTGGGAGCCACCATGATGACGTCGATGTCCTTCTGGGGCACACAGCCGGTGCGGTCGTTCCAGGTGATAGCGAAACCGTGAGAGAAATAGAGGGCGTTGCCGGGCTGCAGGCACTTCTGCAGAGTGGGCCATACGCTCATCACGGCAGCGTCGGAGAGCAGACACATCACGATGGTGCCCTTAGTGGCAGCCTCCTCAATGGAGAAGAGCGTCTCGCCGGGCTTCCAGCCGTCGGCCACAGCCTTCTCGTAGGTCTTGCCCTGACGCTGGCCGACAATCACGTTGAAACCGTTGTCGCGCAGGTTGCAGGCCTGACCGGGACCCTGCACGCCGTAACCAATCACGGCGATGGTCTCATCCTTCAACACCTCACGGGCCTTCTCAAGAGGAAACTCCTCGCGGGTCATCACTTCTTCGATAACGCCGCCAAAATTCATTTTTGCCATTTTCTTTAGATTTTAATGGTTAAAATTAGAGTTGTTCTTTCTTATATATTATTTAATATATTTTCATTCGTTGAATATCACGCGAGCCTGACACACGGTGTCTTCTCCGTTGCGTTTCACTTCCACGTCGGTCTCGCCGCCCTCACCCCGCTGCACGAAGAACGAGAGTGTATCACCCATGCGCGACTCGGCCTTGTAGGCAATCTCCAAGCGGTGCAAACCGCGCTCCAGCTCTTCGCAGGAGAAGAGGTCGAGGATGTGCTCCATATACTTAATGGAGTTGACGTGGCGGTTGATGTCGATGTCGCTGTAGCGCACATCGATGGTGCGCACCAGTTCGGGGTCCCTGAAGCGGAAGCGTCCGTGACCCTCGATGGGACACACATTTTCCTCCTCAGAAACAACATAGTTGAGGATGTCGCCGTTGTAGAGCGAGAGCAGGTCGCAGGGACGCCGCGTCTCTATGTCAATCATAGCCCACACGCTGCGGGCATAGCCCAAAGGCGTGCCATCGGCGCGGTGGATGGAGAAATTGCGGTTGGTGAACAGCTTCATGACGCTCTCCACCCACGTGCGTATCTCGATGTGTTCGTTCTGACGGGGCATCTCGGTCATCTCCACGGAGAGACGCGAGAGCACCCACGTGTGGCGCGTCTCGTTGAGCGCTCCTATCCCCCACCCGCGACGGGAGGAGTGGTTGCCGGCAGCGTTGAGCAGATGGTTGCCCAACACGCCCATGAAGATGCGACCCGTGAAGTCCACGTGGAACGGCTCAACGAACACCTTATGACTGTCTATCTTCTCCATCATGCGCTTTGTCTCAGGAGTTTTTCTGCGTGCGGGACTCCAGATAGCGGTCGAGATGCTCGATACAGTCGCGCGTCACAGCGATGCGGCCGGAGCGCACGAACTGGCGCACGATGCCCAAAGCGTTCAGTTCCGAAAAGAGTGCGATGATATCGTCCGTGAGTCCCTTCTTCTCGATGATGCTGAAGGTGGGGTTCACCTCGACGATGCGGGCGCCCCGATGACGCACCGCCTTGCTGGCGGCGGGATTCTGCAGAAGGCCGTCGGTGCTGACCTTCAGCAGACAGGCCTCCATGATGAAGATTTCGTCATCGGTGAAATAGTTAGCCTGAAGCACGTCGATTTTCTTCTCAATCTGCTTGCAGAGCGTCTGGACCATCTCTTCGCTGCAGTTGCAGGTGATGGTGTATTTGTGGACGCCGGGCGTGGATGAGGCGCACACATTGAGGCTTTCGATGTTCACCTGACGGCGCGTGAACACCGCGGTAATCTGATTCAGTATTCCGGCGAAGTTCTCGGAATAGATAATCATTGTATAGAGTTTCGTTTCCATCAGCATTCTACGTTAAGTTGCATTTCGTCCACAGCATGTCCGGGAGCCGTCATGGGCTCCACGTTGGCGTCGGGTTTGATGAGCACCTCGAGGAAGAAGGCGCCGGGGGCGTTGAGCATCTCCCTGATGGCGTCCTGCAGATCGGCACGCTCGGAAATCAAGCGGTGGGGAATGCCGTAGGCCTCAGCCACCTTGCCGAAATCCGGGTTGCACATCGGGGTAAACGAACGTCTGTGGCCAAAGAACATATCCTGCCACTGGCGCACGTTGCCCAGATAGTTGTTGTTGAGGAGAATCATCTTGACGGGAATCTGATATTCCATGATAGTGCCAAACTCCTGAATCATCATCTGCAGGCCGCCGTCGCCCATGAAGCAGCACACCGTGCGGTCGGGAGCGCCGAAAGTGGCGCCCATGGCTGCAGGCAGTCCGTAGCCCATGGTGCCCATACCGCCGGAAGTGGCAATAGAACGCGGCTTGTGGTATTTGAAATAGCGGACGGACATCAGCTGGTTCTGGCCCACGTCGGTGACGAGAATCGACTCCGAATTGGTGGCCTTGGCCACAGCATGTGCAACCTCGCCCATGAGCAGCGGGCCGGAGGTGGGCTTCGTGGCCGGCGTGATAACCTTTTCTATCTCCTGCTGGCGCAGGGGCTGGAACGACTCCTTCCAGTCGGAGTGGTCGGCCTTGTTGATGAGCTTCGTGATAGCTGGCAAAGTTTCCTTGCAGTCGCCGATGACGGCTACGGCAGTCTTCACGTTCTTGTCGATCTCGGAGGGGTCGATGTCGAGGTGAATCACCTTAGCCTGCCTGGCATAGCGCTTGAGGTCGCCCGTGACGCGGTCGGAGAAGCGCATGCCGATGGCGATGAGTACATCGGCCTCCTGCTCCTTGATATTGACGCTATAGCTGCCGTGCATGCCGAGCATGCCCATGTTGAGCTTGTGGTTGGAGGGCAGAGCTGAGAGGCCCAGCATCGTGCGACCGGCGGGGATGTCGGCCTTCTCAAGGAAAGCCTTCAACTCCTCCTGGGCATTGCCCAACTCGACGCCCTGTCCCACGAGGGCCATCGGCTTCTTCGCGTTGTTGATGAGTTCGGCAGCAGCACGGACGGCCTCCTCCTGAGGTTCGGGGAATGGCACATAAGAGCGGATGAAATCTACCTTGGCGGGCTTGTATTCCACGAGTTCCGTCTGCGCATTTTTCGTAAAGTCGAGCACCACAGGACCGGGACGGCCCGAACTGGCAATATAGAAGGCACGGCTCACAGCCCAAGCCACATCCTCGGCACGGCGAATCTGATAGGTCCACTTGGTGATGGGTTGCGCCACACTCACGAGATCCACCTCCTGGAAGGCATCGCTGCCAAGTACGGAGGTTCCCACCTGTCCGGCAATCACCACAATAGGCGTCGAATCCATCATAGCGTCGGCCACACCGGTCAGCGTGTTGGTCACACCGGGGCCGGAGGTCACCAGCGTCACACCCACTTTGCCGCTCACTCGGGCAAAACCCTCTGCAGCGTGTGTGGCGGCCTGCTCGTGGCGCACCAGGATATGTTCAAAACATTTCTTCTCCCCCCTTGTGTAGTCGTACAAAGCATCATAAGTGGGCATGATGCTTCCACCGGGATAACCGAAGATGGTGGTTACACCCTCTGCCTTCAGCGAAAGCATCAGTGCCTCTGCACCTGTTATCTTTTCTGCCATTATATTTTGTCTGTTTCTTTTTCTGTTCAATCGATAATACGCACGCCGCCCTTGTCGGCAGAAGAAACGCTCTGCGCGTAAGCACGAAGCGCTTTGGAAACCACACGCTTGCGCTTGAGCGGTTGCTGAGGACGTGCGGCAAGTTCCTCGTCGCTGAGCTTCACGTTGATGCTGCGCGAAGGAATATCGATGACGATGATGTCGCCGTCCTTAATCTTACCGATGTTGCCGCCACTGGCCGCCTCGGGCGAAATGTGGCCGATGGAGAGGCCGCTGGTACCGCCGGAAAAGCGTCCATCGGTAATGAGCGCACACTCCTTGCCCATGTGCATGGACTTGATGTAACTTGTGGGATAGAGCATCTCCTGCATGCCGGGACCGCCCTTGGGACCCTCGTGGGTAATCACCACGCAATCGCCCTTCTTCACCTTGCCGCCCAGAATACCCTCACAGGCATCCTCCTGGGAGTCAAATACCACAGCGGGGCCTTCAAAATGCCACAGCTCGGGCGCCACGCCTGCCGTCTTCACCACGCAACCGTCCTGTGCGATGTTGCCGAACAGCACAGCCATGCCGCCGTCTTTGGTGTAGGCGTGTTCGATGTCACGGATGCAACCGTTGACACGGTCCGTGTCGAGCGTCTCCCAACGGGCATCCTGAGAACCCATCTTCGTGGAGAACTTGCCGCCGGGGGCACTGCGGTAGATACGCTCCGCCTCGGGATCGATGCTCTCGCCCGTGATGCTGTATTTGCGGATATCCTCACCCAAAGTGGCTCCGTTGACGCGCTTGCAATCCAGTTTGAGCAGACCACCCTTGGCCAACTCTCCGAGAATGCCGAGAATGCCGCCGGCACGGTTTTCTTCCTGCACGGAGTATTTCTGCCAGTTGGGGGCCAACTTGCAGAGGAAAGGCACCTTGCGCGAAAGGCGGTCGATGTCCTGCATCCTGAAATCCACCTCGGCTTCCTGAGCCACAGCAAGAAGATGCAGCACGGTGTTGGTAGAGGCACCCATAGCGATGTCGAGCGTCATGGCGTTGAGGAAAGCGTCGCGGGTGGCGATGCTGCGGGGCAGCACGCTGTCGTCGCCATCTTCATAATATTTCAGCGCGTTTTTCACAATCAGACGGGCGGCGTCCTTAAAGAGCTGCACACGATTGACGTGTGTGGCCAGAATGCTGCCGTTGCCAGGCAGAGAGAGACCGATGGCCTCTGTCAGCGAGTTCATCGAGTTGGCCGTGAACATACCCGAGCAGGCACCGCATCCGGGGCAGGCACACTGCTCCACTTCTGCCAACTCCTCATCGCTCACGGTGCTGTCGCCGCCCTTAATCATCGCTGTGATAAGATCGGCGTTCTCACCCTTATACTTGCCGGCCTCCATCGGACCGCCGCTGACAAACACGGCGGGGATGTTGAGCCTCATGGCTGCCATCAACATACCGGGCGTCACCTTGTCGCAATTGGAGATGCAAATCATGGCGTCTGCCTTATGGGCGTTGACCATATACTCCACGGAGTCGGCAATCACGTCGCGAGAAGGCAACGAATAGAGCATACCGTCGTGACCCATAGCAATACCGTCGTCCACAGCGATGGTATTGAATTCGGCTGCATAGCATCCAAGCTTCTCAATCTCAGCCTTAACAATCTGGCCAATCTCGTGAAGATGGGTGTGCCCGGGCACGAACTGCGTAAAAGAATTGACTATGGCAATGATGGGCTTACCGAACTGCTCCCTCTTCATGCCGGTAGCCACCCAAAGGGCACGGGCTCCCGCCATACGACGTCCTTCGGTGCAAACGGCACTCCTAAGCTGATTTTTCATTATTGTGCGTATTATTTATCTACTTCAATACATAATATCGGGCGCAAAGATAATTCTTTTTTTTCAAACAATCCACAAAATTACGCCTTTTGTTTGTCTTTTCCCCGATTTTTCGTATCTTTGTCGGGAGAAAACGATTAATCTTTAAACCATATCCATCATGGCTCAACGTTTTATACTGAATGAAGTGAGTTATTTCGGAGCCGATGCACGCCGCGAACTCCCCGAAGTCATCAACCGCATGAATCTCCACAAAGCTCTTGTCTGCTCCGACAAGGGTCTCATCAAAGTGGGCACTACCAAGATGGTCACCGACGTGCTTGACGAGGCAGGATTCCCCTATGATATCTATTCCGAGATCAAGCCCAACCCCACCGTCACCAACGTAAAACAGGGCGTTGCAGCCTTCAAGGCCTCCGGAGCAGACTGCATCATCGCCATCGGCGGAGGCAGTTCGATGGACACCGCCAAAGGTATCGGCATTGTGTCCAACAACCCCGAATTCTCCGACATCGTCTCCCTCGAAGGTTGCGCCCCGACCAAGCATAAGAGCGTGCCTATCATAGCTCTGCCCACCACCGCCGGCACGGGTGCCGAAGTCACCATCAACTACGTCATCATCGATGAAGAGCGTCAGGCCAAAATGGTCTGCGTCGATCCCAACGATATCCCGGCTGTCGCCATCGTTGACCCTGAGCTGATGTACTCGCTGCCAAAAGGCCTCACGGCGGCTACCGGCATGGACGCTCTGACGCACGCCATTGAAGGCTACATCACCAAAGGCGCTTGGGTGATGTCCGACATGTATGAGCTGCAGGCCATCAAGATGATTGCCGAAAACCTGCCCCTCGCAGTGGAAGAACCCACCAACCCCAAAGGACGCGAAGGCATGGCTCTGGCTCAGTATATTGCCGCACAGGCCTTCTCCAATGTCGGCCTCGGGCTGGTACACGGCATGGCTCACCCGATGGGCTCTCTGCACGATGTACCCCACGGCGTCGCCAACGCCTTGCTGCTGCCCACAATTATGGCATTCAACATGCCCACCCGTATAGAAAAATTCGGCATCATCGCACAGCACATGGGCGTTGACACCAAAGGTATGAGCCCCGAAGAGGCAGCCCAAGCCGCCGTCGATGCCGTTCAGGCTTTGGCCGTGCGTGTCGGCATCCCGCAGCATCTGAGCGACCTGGGCATCACCGCCGATGACATCCCGGCTCTGGCCGACCAGGCTTTGGCCGATGTCTGCACACCGGGCAATCCGCGCGACGTCACCCTGGACGACATCAAGGCGCTCTACGCCAAGGTGTTGTAAACCAAACAAATGAAAACAGACGACTTCTTCCGAGCTTCCGGCCGCATTCCCTCTTGGGCTGCGGCCGTAAGCATTTATGCCACCATCATCTCATCGGTGACCTATCTCACTATTCCCGCCAAAGCTTTCGCCACCGACTGGACCTATTATCCCATGTTGCTGACCATCCCGATGGTGGTGCCCCTGGTGACACGTCGCTACCTGCCCTACTTCCAACGCAGCGGATGCAGTTCGGCCTACGAACTGCTGGAAAGACGGTTTTCACCCTTAACGCGCTGGATGGCCTCAGGCCTGTTTTGCATCTACATGATTGTGCGCATCGCTCTTGTGCTGTATCTGCCGGCTTTGGCGCTGAGCACCGTAGCAGGATGGAGCATCGTGCTGTGCATTGTGCTGGTAGCTCTGCCCACGATGATGTACAGCGCCGTCGGCGGTCTGAAGGCGGTCATTTGGGGCGATGTCGTTCAGGGAGCGGTGCTCATCCTGGGTGCCATTTTCTCGCTGGCTTACCTCATCACCCACACCGAAGGAGGAGCGGAAGGCTTCATCAGCTTGGCATTTGAAGCAGACAAGATACGCATGGTGGACTGGGACATGAGCGCCTGCAAGGCCACCTGGTGGGTGATTCTGGTGGGCGGGCTGGCCTCCAACCTCATCTCCTACACCAGCGACCAAACCATCATCCAACGCTATATGGCCACACGCGACATCGCGGCCGGCAGCCGCAGCCTGTGGATAAACGCCTGGCTCTACATCGGCAGTTCCGTGCTGTTTTACGCCATCGGCACGGGGCTCTATACCTTTTATACCACACACGCATTGCCCGAAATGAGCATCGATGCCGTCTATCCCTACTTCATCGTGCACCAACTGCCCGCCGCCGTCAGCATTCTTCTGGTGGTTGCACTGGCAGCAGCCACGATGAGCACCGTGTCCTCTTGCATCAACTCACTGGCCACCGCGTTTTGCATGGACTTCGTACAACGGTTGCGCCCCTCCATCTCCGAACGACGATTGCTCTTCTCCGCCCGTCTGGCCAGCATTGCCGGAGGCACGATGGGGCTCGCCGTGGCCCTCATGATGAGCACGTGGCAAATCAGTTCGCTGCTTGACTACTTCAACACCACACTCGGATTGCTCACTTCCGGACTGGGCAGCCTCTTTTTTATGGCTGTCTTTATGCCGAAGCTCAAAGCCGCCGTCGCCCTGACGGGGTTCATTGTCGGAGAAGCGGTGGTGTTTGCCGTATGGCTTCTGACTCCGCTCAACTTCTTTCTTTACGGCGCTATCGGCTTAGCCGCCAGCCTCGGCACATCAGCCGTATTAAACCTTTTGACCCGCCGGAAGTCTAAACTATGACAAACCGCTAAAATCATAACGCTATGAAGAAATTCTTTATTGCCATCATGGCACTCACTATGACGTTGGGCGTTTGCGCTCAGGACAGCATCGGAAACGCACGTTCCGAACGCCGCGAGTCGAACCGTCCCGGACGACAAAGAAGGGAGTTCACCCCGGAAGAGGTCGCCGCCAAGCAGGCGATGGACCTCAAGGAAAAAATCGGGGGCATCTCCGACCTGCAGTACGAACAGATTTATGCCATCTATCTGTGGCGCGCTCAGGAGAGCAAACACGAGAGGGATTCCATCATGGCCAACAGGAAAGAAGGAGAACGCCCTCAGATGAACCGCGAAAAGATGCAGCAGAGGGAAAACGTCGTGGTGGACGCTCTCAAGCTGATTCTCGACGAGAAGCAGTATGCCGCCTACGAAAAAATGCAAAACGAACAACGCCAGCGCATGCGCCAACGTCAACGCCAGCGTCAGATGCAGAGACGCGAAGGAGAACGCATGGAGGGACTCCGCGAACCCGGCAGGATGAGCGACGAAAATATGTTCTGAGCATTCTCGCCGCAGTACCCGTTTTACAAAACAAGAAAACTCCCCGCTACCATAGCGAGGAGTTTTCTTTTGGGGTGTCTAGTGGGACTCGAACCCACGACATTCAGAACCACAATCTGACGCTCTAACCAACTGAACTATAGACACCGTGTTGGTGGTCTTTCGTAAAAACCGCCGCAAAGGTAGGGATTTTTCCCGACTCCACCAAAAAAATGTTCAACTTTTTATGCGTAAACCTGTTTTTTTCCCGCTGCGAGGGTATTGAGCATGAGCATACAGATGGTCATGGGCCCCACTCCGCCGGGAACGGGTGTGATATAGGAACACTTCGGAGCCACGTGCTCAAAGTCCACGTCACCCTGCAGACGGAAGCCGCTCTTACGGGTGGCATCAGGCACACGGGTGGTGCCGACATCGATGACCACAGCGCCCTCCTTCACCATGTCGGCTGTCACAAAAGCCGGACGTCCGATGGCCGCAATCACAATATCTGCTGCCGCACACTCTTCCTTAAGATTGGCGGAATGTGAGTGTAATACCGTCACGGTGGCATCGCCGTACTGCTTCTGCAGCATCAGCTGCGCCATGGGCTTGCCCACGATGTTGGAACGGCCGAGCACGGCCACCTTCTTACCACTGGTCGGAATGTTGTAGCGCTGCAGGAGCGTGAGGATGCCCAGGGGCGTGGCCGAGATGAAGCACGGCAGACCGATGGCCATACGCCCGACGTTGACGGGATGGAATCCGTCCACATCCTTGCGGTAGTCAATGGCCTCCGTCACCTTCTGCTCTGAAATATGGCGCGGCAAGGGCAGCTGCACGATGAAGCCGTCCACGCTGTCGTCCCTGTTGAGGCGATCCACCACGGCGAGTAGTTCCTCCTCCGTGATGTCGTCCTCATAGCGCAGCAGCGTGCTCCGGAAGCCGCAGGCCTCACAGGCCAGCACCTTGTTCTTCACATAAGTCTCGCTTCCGCCGTCGTGACCCACCAGCACAGCGGCCAGATGAGGACGTTTGCCGCCTTTGCTCACAATCTCTTCCACCTCAGCTTTGATTTCGGCCTTGATGGCTGCTGCAGTGGCTTTTCCGTCTATCAATGTCATGCTTGAAAATCCTTTGTTAAATATTCATTTTAAAATCCGGGGCGACCCTTCATCGCACGCGCCATTTGCGCCATAGCGGCGGGATTGGTGGCCATCTTCATCACCTTGCGTGTCTGGTCGAACTGCTTGATGAGCCGGTTCACCTCTTCCAGCTTCGTGCCCGAACCCTTGGCAATACGCATCTTGCGCGAGGTGTTAAGACACTCGGGATGCTGGCGCTCCTTCGGCGTCATCGACTGGATAATGGCTTCGATGCCCTTAAAGGCGTTGTCGTCGATATCCACATCCTTGAGCGCCTTGCCCACACCGGGAATCATAGAGGCCAGGTCCTTGATGTTGCCCATCTTCTTGATGGTCTGTATCTGCTTGTAGAAGTCATCGAAATCGAACTTATTCTTCTTGATGCGTTCCTCCAGGCGGCGGGCTTCCTTCTCGTCGAACTGCTCCTGCGCACGTTCCACCAGCGACACCACATCACCCATACCGAGAATGCGGTCGGCCATACGCTCGGGATGGAACACATCAATGGCCTCCATCTTCTCGCCCGTGCCGATAAACTTGATGGGTTTGTCAACCACCGTACGGATGGACAAGGCCGCACCGCCGCGCGTGTCGCCATCGAGTTTGGTGAGCACCACGCCGGAGTAGTCGAGGCGGTCGTTGAACTCCTTGGCCGTGTTGACGGCGTCCTGTCCGGTCATCGCATCAACCACAAAGAGTATCTCGTGGGGATTAACGGCATCGCGGATGTCCTGTATCTGCTGCATCAGTTCCTCATCCACAGCCAGACGTCCGGCCGTATCAATAATAACCACATCGTTGGCTTTGGCCTTAGCCTCCTGTATGGCGTTGAGGGCAACAGCCACAGGGTCGGTGGCGCCCTCCTCCATATAAACGGGCACGCCTATCTGTTCGCCGAGCACCTTCAACTGCTCCATGGCGGCGGGGCGGAAGGTGTCGCAGGCAGCCAGCAGGGGGTGTTTCTGGCGCTTGTCGCGCAACATTTTGGCCAACTTGCCGGAGAAGGTTGTCTTACCCGAACCGTTGAGGCCGGCCATGAGGATGACCGTGGGCTGTCCGATGCGTCCGGGCAGAGCGAGTTCCGAGGATTCTCCGCCCATGAGCAGGGCCAACTCGTCGTGCACAATCTTCACCATCAGCTGGTGGGGCTTCACTGCCGTCAGCACATTTTGTCCCAAAGCCTTCTGCTTCACCTGGTCGGTGAACGTCTTGGCCACTTTGTAGTTGACATCGGCATCGAGCAGGGCGCGACGCACATCTTTCAGCGTCTCCGCCACATTGATCTCGGTGATTTTGCCTTCACCCTTCAGTATTTTCCATGAGCGCTCCAAGCGCTCGCTCAAACTGTCAAACATCTACTTTCTTTTCTTCTTATATTTTTACCTTAAACTTTTTGCTTCTTGTCTATTTCAGGAACTTGACGGAACACTCTTCTCCGTCAGCCGTCACGCGGGCCACATAGAGTCCGTCCTTCATGCCGCTGACATTCATCACGGCTCGTCCGCCGCTCACGCTGAGCTGACGGCGGTCGAGCATCGCGCCGTTCATGCCGTAGATGCTGACGGTGACGCTTCCGGCCTCCTCGCTGCCAATATAGAGGTTACCGCCGTAGTAGCGCACACTCAGACTGCCGGAGCGGTCACCGCCCTCTTCAGCCAGCGAATTGATGGCTGTAGGATCGACGGGGATGACGTATTCCCTGGCATTCGACGTGATGGTGTTCTGCTTGTCGATGGTGGGCAACGACATCAGATAAGTCTGTACGCCGCCGTCGGGGAATCGGCCGACGGTCTGATCTCCGTTCATCACGCGGTAAGGCAGCGAATCCACCCATTCATATTTCTTTTTGTCCGCATCATACTTACCGATGGCCACATAGAGCTGTTCGGTGGCCGAATTGGACAGCTTGAAGTTAGCATGAATCTGCGTATTCTCCGCCGTAATGTTCTTGTAGCGGTCACCGCACCAAATCAGTTTGTAGCCGTGAGCGGGAATAATGGTGGAAGCCTTCGAGTGCACGGAGGGATTGCTCTTCGTGGCTGTTGTAATCTGCCACTTGGCGGGATTGTCTCTGCGGTCGGTGATGTAGAGACCGGCCAAATCGATATCCGCGTCGGTGGTGTTGTAGAGTTCTACCCAGTCGTCCTTCTTGAAGAAGTCATTGATGTAAATGCTGTTGCCGGCACTCACCTCATTGATGACAATGGGCGCTGTGGACAGACCCTCTTCCTTCTTTTCTTCGTCGGTCAGAGGCTCCCAAACGGCTTTCAGGTTATAGCTTGCAGAAGCCTCCAGATTCATCTCCTGGTCAGTGCTTACAATCTGGCCTCCGCCGCCTCCGCCGCTGTAGTTCTGCTGAAGCGAGGCGTCGAAATAGACATCCGATGACGTACCGCTTTGGTTGTGCACCTCGACGGCAATCACGTTTTCTCCTTTCTTAAAATAAGTGGCCGCGATGTTGACGACATCGGTGTCGTAGGGGTCCGAGCCGTAGGCGGAAGCATAGTCCGTGTAGGCCGCTCCGCTGTTGAGGCGCTTGCGGGCCACCTCCTGTCCGTTGACGTAGATGATGTAGCCGTCGTCGAAGTTGACGGTCATCTTGAATACGTCGTCGGAGGCAGGCGTCATCGCAAGGTTGCAGGTCTTGCGGAAATAGTAGGTCGGGCGCTTGCTGTTGGCATTAGGACCGGCGTCCAGCGTGGTGACAATCACGGCGCCGTCGTTGCGGCTGCGGAAGCCGAAGAGTCCGTCGCCCGTGCGCCAGTTGACCTGTGTGCCGGCGGTCTTCCAATCGGTACCGGTCAGGTCGCCCTGATCGTAATACTGCCATGCGGCGTTCATGGGCCAGAGCGTCGTGCTTTCCGAACTGCCGTCAACGTCCATCCAACCGACGAAGCGATAGCCGCTCGGGGCTTTTGCCTTCAACGTGACGGGATAGAACAGCCGTCCTGAAAACTTACCCGTAGGCACGGGCATATCGTTCACCAGCAGCTGCCCCGCCTCAATGTTGCTGGAGAGCGACGCCGTCAGCTCGCCCGTGGCACTCAGATAGTTAGCCATATAGTTCACCTGACGGGTCTGCAGGTCGGCCGTAAGGGCGTTGAGCAAATTCTGGGCGTGCTGGTTGACGTACCACATGTTGTAGTAGTTCTCTTTCGCAAAGAGGTTGGCCATCCGGTCGCGAATCTCCTCCACGATGGCGGCACAGCGCTGAGGCTCAAACACGCTGCCGGCCACGAGGCAATAGGTGTCGATGAACTTCTTCCTGAACTCTTCGTTCTCCAACATATTGAGGAACATGGTCACCAGTTTGATTTCCTCCGTGATGCGGTAGGAACTGCCGTCCTCGTTGTAGATGGAGTAGAAGGTGTAGATTCTCTGGTTGGCGAAATCGGTGAAGGGATTGAAGTTGCGGTCGTAGCAGTTGTCCAAGTCGAAGATAACGAAGTGGAACTTGCCGCCGTCGCTCTTGTCGCGGAAGGCCTTGAGGTTGTTGTGGGGCCAGTCCCAGTTGTTGGTGTAGAGCTGCACGGCAAAGTAGTTGGTAAACTCGTCGATGTCCACCAGTTCGCAGATGCGTTGCCAGCTGTGTTCGTCGTAGGCCGTCTTGGCTGCTTCATACCATTCGTCGAAAGCTTTGCTGTCGCCCACGGTCTGCACGTAGCCGGAATCCACGCTCATCTCGAAGGCGTCCTGCAGGTCGGTGTCCAAGCCGTAGTTGGAGTAGCCGTACTGCTTATTGGTCACCTCGCGGATGTTCATCAGGCCCTTGAACTCGCCGTTGAGGAACACATACGAGGAACTCGTCTCCTGACCGTCGCAGTAGATGCCCGAGCGCATGATGATTTGCTGCAGCATGTTGTCCTTGCAGCGGCTCACATTGTAGTAGTCGTTGCCGCCGTTGCGCAGCATCAACTGCTTGTATTTGTTGTAGGGCTTGGCCTCAAACCATGTATTCGAGAGTTCGTTGATGCCGTAGGTCTTGGTGGCCTTGAGCTTGAAGGAGAGCAGGTTGCTGTGGGTCATACCCCACATACGGCTCCATCCGCCCGAGATGGACATATCCACCTCCTGCGAGAAGTTGATGTCTTTGTTTCCGTCGATATACTCAAAGCTGACGGGGCGCTCCCAGTCCATGTTCCAGTTGGCTTTGTCCGTACCGGTCACGCCGTTGCCGCTGCGGCCGTTGGTGCCTTTGGTGTAGATGCCTATCTCGTCGTCGTAGAGATTCTCGGGAGCGGTATTGACGATGACCAGAGGCAGGTCGTAGTCGCGGTCGTTGTATATCCAGCTGCGCGTCACCACCTCGGAGGGAATCATGCCCGTCTTGAAGAGGCGGAAGCGGTAGATGGCCGTTGCGTCCACGTTGCCGGAAAATCCGCCGCCCTGACTGCTGCCGCCGTTGCTCAGCGTGGGCGTGCTGCCGTCGGTGGTGTAAACGAGTGTGGCGTCGGAGGGATAGGTCACGGTGAAGGTGAAGGGCGAGGTGAAGAGGCCCGACTGACGGTCCACCGTTGGAACGCCAAGTTGCGAGTTGGCAAAGGCGCTCGTGGCGTTGGTGGCCTCGGGCGTAGGCTCTGCGGTGACGGCCCAGGCGCCCGTGCCGTCGGTCTTGCGGGCATAGCTGGTGCGGCCCGTCAGAGAGGGGAAGGCCTGCGTGGCCAGCACCTCACCGTCACGGCTGAGCACGCTGACGGCGCCGCCGTCCGTGTCGAGTTTCCAATCCACCTGCTTGTAGGCCCACTTGCCGTATTGTCCGTCGTAGTGGTCAAACCACACGTTCTTGAATCCACCGGCGGGAATGGCGCCGTAGTCCATCGGCAGGCGGGTCTCATAGCCTCTCAGGTCGTCCCTGATGATGACGCCGCCCAGGTCGGCCGACTGCGCCGTGGGGTTGTAGAGTTCCACCCATCCGCCGTAGTTGTAAGAAGGGTCGAGGAACATATCCACGTTGCGCGTCTGTATCTCGTTGATGAAGAGGTTGTCTTTCGTAGCCGGATGCGAGGTCACAATCAGGGTGCACCGGTCGCTCTTATTCGTGCCGTCGCGGCTCGTAGCCGTGATGATGCACTGTCCGGCTTCCACACCGGTGATGACTCCGTTCTCATCCACTGTGGCCACATTTTCGTCGCTGCTCTGCCACGAGAGCGAGGTATCGGTGGCGGTGGCGGGCAACACGGTGACGTTCAGCGTGCGCATCTCTCCCTTTTCCATGATTGGCGCGTGGTCGGCGAAGGTCACGCTGGTCACACCGGTCTGCGTCACTCTTACGGTGCACGATCCCGTCACACCGCTGCCGTCGAGGGCCGAAGCGGTGATGGTGGCCGTTCCTGCCCATACGGCTGTCACGACGCCGTTCTCATCCACCGTAGCAACACTCTCGTTGCTGCTCTCCCACTTCAGCTTCTGTACAGTGGCCGTGGAGGGCTGCACCGTCGGGGTGAGCTGCTTGGTCGAGAAGCGCTGCACGCGGTAGTTGGCGGGAGAGAGGGTGATGGCCGTCACGGGCTGCATATCGCCGTAGAACTCCAGCTTCCAGTTGCTCCAAATGGTCCAGTTCTCCGCGATACGCTGCCCGGCGCCATCGTCAGGACAGGCCATACCGAAGGAGAGCGTGCCGTCCGTCACGTCAAACTCCAGACTGTTGGGATAGGCACCTGTGGAGAAACGGGCGCTGGCGCCCTCCATGTTGTTGGGATAAAAACGGTTGGCGCCGCCCACGCGCAACGAGTTGTCGCCGCCGTTGATTCGGGTGGCGGTATATTCGCTATAGACACTCTTGACGGGCTGCTGCACGCCGTTGGCATAGATATAGGCATCGCGCTGCGCCGTGGCCTCGCTGTAGTTTTGGGCGGCATCGCTGCTGAAACCGCCTGGGCGGTAGTAGGCGTTCACCGAGAGGCGGTATTTGCCGTTGGGCAGTCCGTTCTGCTCCTGCCCCACCCTGAAATAGGCATACCACATCTCCATCGCCTGGTAGTTGACGTTGTAGCCTCCGTACCAATAACCGGGATAGAGCGTCCATCCTGCCGATTCGTTGTTTTCATACCTGGGATTGGCGATGTAAGCCTCCGTCACATCAACCCACTCTGCCGCGCCTACGCGCACGAATAAAAAAGTAAAAAAAATGACAACCCCCAAGGGTGTCAATTTCAGCATGCTTCTCATGGGCATCACATCATTTGTCGTTGTGTCTTGGTTGCGGGGGTCCGACTCGAACGGGCGACCTCCAGGTTATGAGCCTGGCGAGCTACCAACTGCTCCACCCCGCGGTGTCAATGCGGGTGCAAAGGTATGACATTTTTTCGGACCCGCCAAATTTTCCGGACACTTTTTTCAAAAAACAGGTCATTTTTGCGGTTCCCGCCCCATCTCGAACAGGATTTCGGTCTTTCCAAAAGCCGTTTTCAGGCCCGACGGGAGAATTCACACGGCCTCTGCCCACAAAGCCTCCGGGAACAGTCTGGGAACAGTCTGGGAACAGTCTGGGAACAGTTTGGGATGCCTTTGGGAATGACCCCGAAAAGATGCATCTCGGCACACTTCGGACGTTTTTGTGCAAAAATTCTTTCGATAAAGAGAAAAATCTCTGCGTCCGACAGCTTACTCACAACATTTTTTCGTACCTTTGCACGCGAATTATGGCTGTAGAAAAAACACGTGCAATGCTCGTCGATGTGGCGCGCCGCCTCTTCGCCAAGAAGGGGCTGGAGGAAACCACGATGAACGACATCTCCCAAGCCGCAGGCAAGGGGCGTCGCACGCTCTACACCTATTTCAAGAACAAAGAGGAGATTTTCGATGCCGTCGTGGAGGCCGAGATGGAGCGCCTGGCCCGCGACATGGCCGAAGTGGCCTCCCGCCTGCTCTCCCCCGAGGACAAACTGGTGGCCGTCATCTACGGCCATTTGGAGGCCATCAAGGAGATTGTGCAGCGCAACGGCAACATGCGCGCCGAATTTTTCCGCGATGCCTGGCGCGTGTCGCTCATCCGCAAGCGCTTCGACACCAACGAGAAGAAACTTTTGGCACAGATTCTGACCGACGGCGAGCGGCAGGGCGTGTTTGACATTGAGAACATCCAGCTCGCCGTCAACATCATACACTATTGCCTGCGCGGCCTGGAGATTCCCTACATCTACGGCCGTCTCGACAACGGGCTTTCGCCTGCGGCCTCCCGCGCCGCCGTGCAGCGCATCATCCATCGCGCCATAGGTCATCATTTCAAAAAAAACAACTGATATGCTTTTACAAGGAAAAACAGCTCTCATCACCGGTGCCGCCCGCGGCATCGGTAAGGCCATCGCCCTGAAGTTCGCTTCCGAGGGCGCCAACATTGCGTTCACCGACCTCGTGCTCAACGACGATATGGCCGCCGGCCTCGAAGCCACCCGCAAGGAGATTGAAGCTCTCGGCGTGAAGTGTCTCGCCTACGCCGGCAACGCCGCCGACTTTGCCGAGACAGAGAAAGTCGTCGCCCAGATTAAGCAGGACTTCGGCACCATCGACATTCTGGTTAACAACGCCGGCATCACCAAGGACGGCCTGATGCTGCGCATGAGCGAGCAGCAGTGGGACGCCGTCATCAACGTCAACCTCAAGTCCGCCTTCAACTTCATCCACGCTTGTGTGCCCGTCATGATGCGTCAGCGCGGCGGCAGCATCATCAACATGGCTTCCGTCGTCGGCGTTCACGGCAATGCCGGTCAGGCCAACTACGCCGCCTCCAAGGCCGGCCTCATCGCTCTGGCCAAGAGCATCGCTCAGGAGATGGGCCCGAAGGGCATCCGCGCCAACGCCATCGCTCCCGGCTTCATCGAGACGGCCATGACGGCCGCTCTGCCCGACGAGGTGCGTGAGGAGTGGAAGAAGAAGATTCCCCTGCGCCGCGGCGGACAGGTGGAGGACATTGCCAACACGGCGCTCTATCTGGCTTCCGACCTTTCCTCTTACGTCAGCGGACAGGTGATCCAGGTGGACGGCGGCATGAACATGTAAATGCAGGTACTCTACGAGGACAACCACCTCATCGTGGTGAACAAGGCTCCGGGCGAGATTGTCCAGGGCGACAAGACGGGCGACAAGCCCCTCTCCGAGACCGTCAAGGACTACATCAGGGAGCGTTACGGCAAGCCCGGCAACGTCTTCCTCGGTGTGGTGCACCGTCTGGACCGCCCCGTCAGCGGCGTGGTGCTTTTCGCCCGCACGAGCAAAGCCCTCGCCCGCCTCAACGCCCTCTTTGCCGACCACGAGAGCGTGCACAAGACCTACTGGGCCATCGTTGCCAATCGGCCGGAGCAGGCAGAAGGGACGCTCGTCCACTGGCTCACGCGCAACGAGAAGACCAACAAGGCTGCAGCCCACGACCGCGAAGTGCCCGGCTCCAAGAAGGCCGTTCTCGACTACCGGCTTCTGGCCTCCTCCGACCGCTACCATCTCCTGGAGGTCACGCTCCATACGGGGCGCCACCATCAGATCCGCTGCCAGCTCGCCAAGATCGGCTGCCCCATCAAGGGCGACCTCAAATACGGCGCGCCGCGCTCCAATCCCGACGGCAGCATCTCGCTGCACGCGCGCACAATCACATTAGAGCATCCCGTCACCCACACCACCGTATCCGTCACGGCCCCCGTGCCTGACGACCGTCTATGGCAGCACTTCGAATCATAACGAAGACCCTCCTTTGGACGCTCCTCTGCGTCCTTCTGCTGCCCTTCCTGCTGGCAGCGGCGCTCTATGTTCCGCCCGTTCAGCGATGGGCCGTCCAGACGGCGGCGCGCTATGCTTCCGAGGCCACGGGGATGCAGATTTCCATCGGCCGTCTGGGCATCAGCTTCCCGCTCGACCTCGACCTCAATCGCCTTGTCGTAATTGATAAATGCGACACATTAGTTGCTGTGGACCAGGCTGTTGCCGACCTTGACTTCGAGCACGTCTTTCATTGGCGCATCGGCGTCGAGGCGCTCGATTTGTCGCGCGGTCAGGTCAACATTGCGCTACGTCCCGACACCACCGAGAAGGACACTTCGAAGACCCAGTTGCCTCCGCTCGAGGTCAACATCCGGCGCGTGGCTCTCAGCGACGTGCGGGCCACTTTCCGCACCGTCGGCGACACGCTCAGCGTCTTTGCCCTGTTGCGCGAAGCCACCCTCTCGGGGGGCGACATTGCGCTGGGGCCTTCCATCTACGTGGTGGACCGCTTCGAGGCTACGGTGGACTCACTCTCGGTCTCGGCGCTCGACTCCCTGGGGCAGCGTTCGGCGCTCTTTCCGCCCGACCTCTCGCCCCTCTCCTATCCCCTGACGCCTTTCACGGTGGGTCTCTCCCGCCTCTCGCTCACGCTGGAGCCTCTGCTGCGCTTCTCCGTGGGCCGTTTCAGCCTCACGACGCCGTCACTCTGTGCGGCCCTCACGGCTGCCGGCGACCTCTCGGCCGTTGCGGTGGACTCGCTCCATGTGTGGCTGCCCGACCAGGTGGACCTCTGGGGCAGCGGAAGTGCTTCCAATCTCGACCGGCCCGACTCGCTCTCGGCCCGCTTCGACTGGGATGTGCATACGCGCGACCTCACGCCTCTGGCCCGCCGCCTCTCGATTAAGGATGTGGCGCTGCCGCCGATGGACCTCAACGCCTTCACCTCGGTGGAGGGTTCGCGCTGCCATATCGACGCCATCCTCAACGAGGGTCGCGGCAACGTGCGCCTCGTGGGCGACTACGACACCAAGGACAACAGCTACGAGGCTCAGGCGCGCATCAACGGGCTCAACGTCCGCGACTTCCTGCCTCGCGACAGCATCGGGCGCCTCTCGGCGTCGGCCAAAGTCCAAGGCAGGGGCACCGATCCCTACGACGCCGCCACCGCTTTGGCCGCATCGCTCTCGCTCCAAAGTCTGGCCTACGGCTCATGGCTCATCGACAACGTGGAGGCCCGGGCCTCGCTCCGGAGCCATCGCGCCACGCTCGACCTTCAGGCCGACAACCGCCTGCTCAAGACCGACACCAAGGCTTCGGCCGTTGTGCTGAAAAACAGCATCCGGGACGCCCGTTTGGATATGCAGCTCGAGCGGGCCGACCTCAGGGCGCTGCGTCTCGTCGAGGACACACTCTCCGTCGCCGCCAATCTCTCGGCCACTGCCGCCACCGATTTCCGCGAGCGCCACAGCCTCGCCGCCACACTCAGCGACCTGGGCATCGAGACCAAGGACACCGTCTCTCATCCCCTGCCCCTCTCGGTGGACGCCCGCCTCACGCCCGACAGCATCAGGGCCCGGGCCGAAGCAGGCGACCTGCTCCTGCGCTTCACCTCCGCCGACGGCCTCAAGCGGTTGCTCGCCAAGGTGGATAATGTCAACAAGTATCTCAAGCACCAGATGGACGAGTCGATGGAGCGCCACCGTCCGCTGCAGGTCGACCACGACTCGCTCAAGACGATGCTGCCCACCTTCGACCTCAACTTCCTGAGCGGCCGCGACAACACGCTTTTCCGCATCGTGCAGCATCTCCGGTATGAGTTCGACGAGGCTGCGCTGCGCCTCTCCAGCGACCCCGTGCGGGGCATCAACGGCGAAGGCCATGCCTATGGCATCACCAACGGCAACGTGCGTCTGGACACCCTCCAGCTCCATGTGGACCACGACAGCAAGGGCTTCAACCTGCTCTCGCGCCTCATGAATTCGCGTCAGAACGCCACCGGCGCCTTCCGTGCGCTCTTCTCCGCTTCACTGCAGCCCGCCGCCATCGAGACGGCCCTCGAGTTCTACGACGCGCAGGGCGAGAAGGGCATCGACCTGGGCCTGCACATCGTGGGCAAAGACTCCGCCCTCGTGGGCCACATCACGCCGCACAACCCCATCCTGGCCTATCGCCGCTTCACGGTGAACCCCGACAACTACATCGCCCTCGACCGCAAGAAGCACATCCGCGCCGACTTCAACCTTCTGGCCGACGACGGCACGCAGCTGATGCTCTTCTCGCCCAGGGAGCAGCGCGACGACGTGCTTCAGGACCTCACGCTCTCGGTGCGCCGCCTCAATCTGGGCGAACTGTGTCAGGTGTTGCCCATCGTGATGCCTCGCGTCAGCGGCTTCCTCGACGGCGACATCCACGCTCTGGTGGTGGACACTACGGAGGCTACGGTGGCCCTCGGCCTTGAGGCCCGCGACCTGGTCTACGAGAAGGCGCCTCTGGGCACCGTAGGCCTCGACATGGTGTGGATGCCCAACCCCGACGGCACTCAGGTCATCGACGGACAGATGACGCAAAACGGCCGCGAGGTGCTGCTGCTCAACGGCAGCTATTGGAAAGACCGCGAGACGAAAGAGGACCGCATCGACGCCACCGCCACGCTGCAACGCCTGCCGCTGCTGCTGGCCAACGGCTTCATTCCCGACAACCTGATCACTCTGGCCGGCTACGCTGTGGGCCATCTCTCCGTCACGGGCCCCGTCTCCGCGCTGAGCCTCAACGGCGCTCTGGCCACCGATTCGATGGACATCCGCTCCGTGCCCTACAGCGTGCATCTGGCCCTGCCGCGCGACACGCTGCATATTGATAACAGCGTCATCGAGATGCGCAATCTGCGCGCCTTCTCCGTCGTCGACGGCAAGAAGGGCGAGCGCCCCGATCTCGACGTCGAGCACGCGATGACGCTCAACGGCCGCGTGGACTGCCGGGACCTGAACCACATCAAGCTCGGCCTGAGGGTGCAGGCTGAGAACTTCCGCCTCATCGACGCCCCGCGCAACAAGAAGGCGCAGGCCTACGGCAAGGCCTACGTCGATGCCGACGTGCGTCTGGGCGGCGACCTTCAGAAGATGCGCATCGGCGGCAAGCTGCGCCTTCTGGGCAAGACGGATCTCACCTACGTCGTCACCGACACGCCGCTCTCGGCCGACAACAAGCTCGACGACCTGGTCACCTTCGTGGACTTCAGCGACACCACCGCTGTGGACGCCCCTGTGAGCAATCCGATGGACATCCGCCTCAACCTGGCACTCGCCATCGACGAGGCCGCCACGATGCACGTGCTCCTCTCCGAGGACGGCAGCGACCATCTCGAGATCGAGGGCGGCGGCGACCTCAACTTCAGCTACGACCCGATTATGGGCAATCGCCTCTTCGGCCGCTACACGGTGCTCTCGGGCAAACTGGACTACTCGCTCGTGGTGGCTTCTTTGAAGGACTTCAAACTGCACACGGGTTCCTACATCGAGTTCATGGGCGACCCGCTCAACCCCACCCTGTCGCTCTCGGCTTCGGAGATGAAGAAGGCCAGCGTGACGGAGGGCAAGGTGACGCGTTCGGTCAACTTCGACGTGGGCCTCAAGGTGACGCGCAACCTCAAGGACCTGGGGCTGGAGTTCACCATCGAGGCGCCCGAAGACCTCACCTGCCAGCAGGAGCTCTCGGCGATGTCCGTCGAGCAGCGCGGCCGTGTGGCCGTCACGCTGCTGGCCACCGGCATGTACGTCACCGACAACTACCAGAGCTCGGGTTCGGGCGGCGGCTTCACGGCCTCCGGCGCGCTCAACTCCTTCCTCCAGAGCCAGATCAACAGCATTGCGGGCAAGGCACTCAAGACGGTGGACATCGGCTTCGGCATGGGCAACACGACCAACGCCGCCGGCGCCACTCAGACCGACTACAACTTCTCCTTCGCCAAGCGCTTCTGGGGCAACCGCATCTCGGTCATCGTGGGCGGCAAGGTCTCCAGCGGCAACCAGGTGAAGAACACGGGCGAGAGCATCGTCAACAACATCTCCGTGGAGTATCGCCTCGACAATTCCGGCACCCGCTACGTGCGTGCCTTCTACGACCGCGAATACGAGACCCTCATGGAGGGCACGGTGACCAAGACGGGCGCCGGCCTCGTGTTCCGCCGCAAGACGGCCACCTTGGGCGAACTCTTCCTTTTCCGATCGAAACAATGAACAGACTCCTCCGCCATATTGCCCTCCTCGTGCCGGCGCTCCTCGTGCTGGCCTCGTGCAGCCAGACGAAAAATCTGCCCGAGGACGAATACCTCTACACGGGCATCAAGGAGCTCTCCTACGGCGCTCCCCTCAAGGAGCCCGACCCTTCCGAGCAGACCGACTCCGCCGGCGTCATCAAGGCGATGGGCCAGGCGGCCACCTACGTCAAACAGCTCCTCAGCGGCAAGCAGACCGACGGCAAAGTGCGCCTGCGCCCCGACAGCACGGAACTGACGCTGACGCCCCGCGAGCTGGACTCGCTGCGCATCCTGCGTGAGAAGGACAAGGAGACCTACGAACACGTGCGCGAGGAGGTCACGGGCGCGCTCTCCTATGCGCCCAACGGCAGCCTCATGGGCTCTTCCAAGGTGACGCAACCCTTCACGCCGGGTCTGTGGATATGGAACCGCTACGTCAACTCCGAGAGCCGCTTCGGCCGCTGGATGTTCAACAACTTCTCGCAGAATCCGCGCACGATGACGACGCTCAATCCAGACGTGCGCACTCAGGCGGCTCAGGCGGTGCTCCACAACAACGGCTACTTCAAGGGCCGCGTCGACTATCAGATTGTGCCTCAGAAGAATCCGCGCAAGCAGAAGATCAGCTACGCCGTCCTCCCCGGCCCGCTGTGGCATCTGGACCGCATCGAGTACAAGCGCTTTCCGCTGGCGGTGGACAGCATCCTGCGTCGCAACGAGGGCGGACGCCTGCTACATTCGGGCTCACCCTTCTCCGCCGCCGACCTGCAGAACGAGCGCGAGCGCATCGCCGAGCTGCTGCAGGACAGGGGCTACTACTACGTGCAGCCCGCCCACATCGCCTACAGGGCCGACACTGTGGAGCGCGCCGAACACGTGCAGCTGGAGGTGGCGCCCGCTCCCGGGCTTCAGGACCACGTCTTGCGCCAGTATTATCTGGGCAACACGCGTGTGATGCTCTACAAGTTCGACGACCGCCAGATTCACGACAGCATCGGCACAGAGACCTCGCGCATGCTCTTCGCCGGCGGCAAGCAGAAGAGCGACAGCTGGTTCGCCCGCCAATACAAGCGCTTCGCCAAGCGTATGGCCAAGGCCGGCCGCACCGTGCCCGACTCCACAGCCAACCGCCCCACATGGGTGCCACCTCTGCGCTACGGCGCCATCCGCCACCACCTTTATTATAATAAGGGCGACCGCTACAACCGCTCGCGCATGGATCGCGTGCAGGAGCGCCTCTCGGGCATGGGTGTGTTCTCTTCGGTGCAGATGTCCTTTGTGCCGCGCGACTCCACCGACACGCTCGACGTCCGCATCCGCGCCACGCTCGACAAGCCCTACGACTCCGAGTTCGAGGGGCGCATCACCTACAAGAGCAACGGCCAGCTGGGTCCCGGCGCCTCCTACACCATCTCCAAGAAGAACGCCTTCCGGGGGGCCGAGACGCTCTCCTTCGGCGTCGATGCCTCCTACGAGTGGCAGACGGGCGCCAGCATGGGCGGCGACAAGTCGCTGCTCAATTCGTGGGAGCTGGGCTCCTTCCTCAACCTCTCCTACCCCCGCTTCATGTTCTTCGGCCTGGGCCGCCGTCTGGGCCGTCTGGCACGCGCCACCACCAACTTCAAGATCGACGCCCGCTGGAGCAACCGTGCGGCCTACTATTCGCGCGTCTCCATGGGCGGCCGCGTCTATTGGACGCTGCAGCGCCAGCACAATGTGCAGCACGAGATCACGCCCTTCCATCTGGTCTATGAGCGCCAGCTCTCCACCACGCAGCGCTTCGACGAGGTGATGGCCAAGAATCCCGCTCTGGCCGTCTCCATGCGCGACCAGTTTGTGCCCTCGATGGAGTACACCCTCACGTGGCGTTCGCGCGCGCACCGCTATGTGGCCGGTCAGGGCCTCATCGTGCTCACGCGCCGCTCCACCTCTTCGCTCATCTTCAACATCAAGGAGGCCGGCGCCGTCACTTCGTGCCTCTACGCCATCGGCGGCAAGTCGTTCTCCGAGCGCGACAAGGCGCTCTTCGGCGTGCCCTTCGCCCAGTTCATCAGGGCTTCGGTGGACTACGTGCACACCTACCACATCACGCCGCGCCAGAAGCTCCTCACGCGCGCCTATCTCGGCGCCCTCCAGTGCTACGGCAACAGCATCACGGCGCCCTACGGCGACCTCTTCGCCGCCGGCGGTGCCAACAGCATCCGCGGCTTCGCCATCCGCTCCATCGGCCCGGGCAGCTACAAGCCCTCGGCGTCCAACTACAGCTACCTCGACCAGGTCGGCACGCTGCGCTTCGAGGCCAATCTGGAGTATCGCTTCCCCATCGTGGGTTCGCTCTTCGGCGCCGCCTTTGTCGATGCGGGCAATGTGTGGCTGATGGAGGACGATCCGGCGCGTCCGGGCGGCACGTTCAGCTTCTCCAACCTGGGCAAGGAGCTGGCTTTGAGCACGGGGTTCGGCCTGCGCTACGATCTGGACTTCCTGGTGGTGCGCTTCGACCTGGGCATCGGCCTCCACGCGCCTTACGACACGGGCAAGAGCGGCTACTACAACATGCCCTCCTTCGGCAAGAGCCTCGGCTAC
>CADAVI010000003.1 GCA_902791295.1 uncultured Bacteroidales bacterium
CATGGTGTTCCACCAGGATTTGCCGTAGTCGCAGTTGAGGGTGTTGGGGCCTGTCAGGTCAATGTCCTTTGTCACGTCGTTGGCTCTGATGAGTTGCGCCACGCTCACCATTCCCGACACCGTCGGCGCGTTGTTGGGGCTGTAGTCCGGCTCGTTGAACGGGGAGATGGCCGTGACGGTGTAGCCCTTGTCCTGCAAATACTTCACGCCGAGCGCGATGTCCTGCACGAAAGCCGTGCTGTAGGAACTCTGCCATTTCGTCTCACTGGTGTTGCCGGCCAGGAGGTAGAGCGTCTTCACGCCGGATTTCTCCAACCAGCTCAGCTGCAGGTCGAAGTTGTCCTTCTGCTCCTGAGAGAGCTCTGTATAGTTCCCCGACACGCGCGGGTTGATGGTGACACGGCCCAAGGAGACACACTCCTGCATGTGGTTGGTGGCGCGCAAAGGCCACCATGACCATAGCCACGCCGTGTCGATGCCCCAACGCACGGGTTGCGACACACCGGCCTCGCTGAGGTTGTAAGGCACCATGACGCCCGGCTGTCCGGCAGTCAGTGCATCGCTGGCCGCCCACTGTGCCGAAACAGAACGGGAGACGGCAATCAACATGATAATGAGGATTTTACGCATGTCTTTTACTTTATTTCGCGACAAATATACGGAATTTAATTGAAAATTGAAGATTGAAAACAGAAAAGTTTCTACACGGATGAAAATATCCGGCCAAAAACTTGCAAACCGCAGGGGCAATGTTGTATCTTTGCAGTTGGAGAGGTTGAGGCATTGCCTTAGGGAGGCTCTTATTTTTTTAAATATGTTAAAAGTATTGTGATTTTTGCTTTTCCGTGGCTGAGACAATATTTTTTTTTATATCTTTGCGCCACGTAAGCATAACAACCGCACAAAAACATCAATCTCTTCATTCTATGAAAAAATTGTTTCTAATGACCCTGTCCGCGTTGCTGACCCTTGGCGCCGCCGCGCAGCAGCAGGGACAGCGGGGCATGCGCCGCGGCTACACCTCCACGGTGCTGGTGCACGATCCCGTGATGGCTTGGGAGGATGGCGTGTGCTACCTCTACGGCACCGGCAACAACCTCCAGCAGATGACCTCCGAAGACATGCTCCAATGGCAGTATGCCGGTTCCGCCTTCAAGCAGACGCCCGAGTGGATCGGTAAGCGTATCAAGGGCTTCGGCAGTCATATCTGGGCGCCCGACATCGTCAGGGGCAACGACGGTCTCTGGCACCTCTACTACAGCGGGTCGGCTTTCGGCAAGAACACCAGTGTGATAGGCCACGCACAGGCCACGTCGCTCAAGAAGGGCGACTGGACCGACACCGGCCTCGTGGTGGAGAGCGTGAAGAAGGACCGCTTCAACGCCATCGACCCCGCCGTGGTGATTGACGACGAGGGCACGCCCTGGATGGCCTTCGGCTCCTTCTGGGACGGCATACAGCTCATCCGTCTCAAGAAGGACATGCACACGGTGGACAGGAGCTTTAAGCAGCAGACGATTGCCTCGCGTCCCAAGAACACGCCGGTGGATTCTCTCGCTCCCGTCGAGCCCGGCAGCAAAGCCATCGAGGCGCCGTTCATTTACAAGCGCGAGGGGTGGTACTACCTCTTCGTGTCGTGGGACTACTGCTGTCGCGGCGCGCGCAGTAACTATAAGGTGATGGTGGGCCGCTCGCAGAACGTGGCCGGCCCCTATCTCGACAGGGAGGGCCGCGACCTGGCCAAGGGCGGCGGCACGCTCGTCTATAAGGGCGACCGCGACTATGTGGCCGGCGGACACTCCGCCGCCTACCGCATGCCCGACGGGCGCGAAATCTTCATCTGCCACGGCTACGACCGCGAATACGGCGAGAGCCGCCTGGTGCTCAAGACCATGACCTTTACCGACGGTTGGCCCGTCCTTTCCAATATGAAACATCCCAACGCTCCCTACATCAATGAGCCGTTCGCCTTATGGCCCTCGGCTCCCGCCGACTGCCGCATCCCCGCTGCCGACTGGCAGGAGCGTGCCGACGACGGCAACCGCTTCAACCGTGTCGCCGTGCCCACGATGGAGCTCTTCCCCTCACTGCAGCAGCCCGGTCCGCGCCGCGACGCGCAGAAACGCCGTGCCGTGGTGGTGTGCCCCGGCGGCGCCTACCAGATTCTGGCCTATGAGAAAGAGGGGCAGGAAGTCGCCATGTGGCTGCAGCGTCAGGGCTTCGACGCCTACGTTCTGGCCTACACCGTGCCCGGCAATCGCGAGCAGGCGCTGCGCGACATTCAGAGAGCCGTGCGTGTGGCCCGCAGCAAGGGGGCTGAGGAGGTCGGCGTGATAGGCTTCTCGGCCGGCGGTTCGCTGGCGGCCCGCGCCTGCACCCGATGGGATGAGCAGACCTACGCGGCCGTGGACGACATCGACAAGCTCTCGGCGCGTCCCGACTTCGGCATCCTTATTTATCCCGCCTATCTCGACGAGGGCGAAGGCGGCACTCTCTCGCCCGAACTGCGCGTGAGAGCGGAGATGCCCCCTATGTTCGTCTTCGGCACAGAGGACGATAAGCTGTATTCCGGCCCCTCGTGTATGACTTTCGTTCCGGCCATGCAGAAGGCGGGTGCTCCCGTGGAGCTGCACTATCTGACGAAGGGCGGTCACGGCTACGGTATGCGCCGCGGTGCCGGCCGCGTTTGGCCTACGCTTTGCGAGACCTGGCTGCGCTCCATCCACCAAACAGCGCCCAGCCGCAGATGACGCCGAAGACGTTGGCTGCAAAGTCCATCCATTCCCCGCTGCGTGTGGTGGTGAGATAGGCCTGAGCCAACTCCATCAGTCCGCTCCAGGCGGCAACAAAAAACAGCAACAGGACGGTGCGCCCCATCGGGTGCGCCGTCTCGCGTTTACGGTCTTCCCACAGGACGACGACGGTCCATGTGCCGTACATGAACCAGTGGACCCACTTGTCGGCGAAACTCACATCGGTCTTCGGAAACTCCTGGCCGGGCATGAGCGAGAGCACCGTGATAATGATGAGCAGAAGGATACTATATATTGGTTTCACGATGGTGGAAGATTACGTAAAGGATGACGGGCGCACCGATGATGGGGGTGAGCACGTTGACGGGAATCACGCCGCCGGAGGAGGGGAGCACGCTGACCAGATTGCACAGCAGCGTGAGGCAGGCACCCGTGAGCATCGTGCCGGGCAGCAGCACACGGTGGGTGGAGCTGCGCAGCGCCAGACGGGCGATGTGGGGCACGGCCAGACCCAGAAACGACACGGGGCCGCAGAAGGCCACGGTGGTGGCGGTGAGCAGGCCGGTGACACAGAGCAGGAGTGTGCGGGTGCGTGCCACGTCGGTGCCCAGATTGGTGGCGTACATCTCGCCCAGCAGCAGTGTGTCCAGGGGCTTCACCAGCAGCGAGGCGGCCAAAAGACCTGCCACGGAAAGCAGACAGAACAGAGGCAAACGGTCCATGCTGACGGCGGAAAAGTTGCCCATGCCCCAGACGATGAAGTTGTGGACGCCCTCTTCCGTGGCGCTGAAGTTGAGCAGCTGGATGAGGCTGCCCGTGACGCTGCTGATGATGACGCCCGTGATGAGCAGCATGATGTCACTGCGCAGGATGCGGTTCATCACCAGAAGGAGCATCATGGTGCAGAGCGCGCCCAGCATGGCGGCGGTGACCACGGGGAGAAAAGTGCTGCCGCCGGAACTGAACCATGAGGCGCCCGTGAGCATCACCAGGGCCACGCCGAGATTGGCGCCCGAGTCAATGCCCAGGATGGAGGGGCCGGCCAGCGGGTTGCGGAAGAGCGTCTGCAGCAGCAGGCCGCAGGTGGAGAGCGAAGCGCCGCACAGCGCTGCCGTCAGAGCCTGGGGCACGCGGCCTTCCCACACGATGGCGTGCCATGAGGGATGGGCCTCCATCCGGTCACCTGACAGAATGTGCCATATAGCCTCCGTGGGAATGGAGAGTGACCCCCAGAAGATATTGGCCAAAAGCAGCAGGATGAGGGCACAGAAAAGTGCAATAAAAAAAGTGCGGGTCTTCATGTCGGTGACATTTTCTGCACAAAAGTACGAAAAAACGTTCGAAAAACGGGCATTTTGCTCGTACCTGTTGACTTTTTTTGTATATTTGTCGGTGGAAAATAAAAAAGAACCCGCTTATACCATGAAGAAGATTTTCATTCTCCTGACATTTTTTGTCTCCCTCACGGCAGCAGCCGGAGAGAGCAGTGAGATTCTCTCGCTCATCGACAGGGTGCAGAGCTACTGGCAGTCGCACAACACGCCCTATTGCCGCGGCTTTTGGGACAACGCCGCCTATTTCACCGGCAATATGGAGGCCTACCGCATGACGGGCCGTGCCGAGTGGTATCAGTATTCCGACCGGTGGTGTCGCCACAACCAATGGAAGGGCGCCAGGAGCGACAACAAGGCCGAGTGGAAATACAAGTGGTACGGCGAGGGCGACGACTTCGTGCTCTTCGGCGACTGGCAGATTTGTTTCCAGACTTACGTGGACATGTATCATCTTGTGCCCGCCAAATACAAGGTGGCCCGTGCCAAGGAGGTGATGGGCTACGAATGCGACATGGCCGACGACAAGTTCTGGTGGTGGGCCGACGCCCTCTACATGGTGATGCCCGTGATGACCAAGATGTACCGTCTGACCGGAGAACAGCGCTATTTGGACAAACTCTACGCCAACTTCCTCTGGAGCGATTCGCTCATGTGGGACAGTGAGGCACAACTCTACTACCGCGACGGCAAATACATCTGGCCCAAGGTGAAGACCTCCTGCGACGGAGGCAAGAGTTTCTGGGCCCGCGGCGACGGCTGGGTGCTGGCCGGTCTGGCCAAGGTGCTGGCCGACGTGCCTGCCGACTGGGCGCCGAGGGAATTCTTTGCCAAGCGCTTCCGCCAGTTGGCCGAAGGTGTGGCGCGCTGCCAGCGTCCCGACGGCTACTGGAGCCGCTCCATGCTCTGCGAGGGCGACGCCCCCGGCCCCGAGACCTCGGGCACGGCCTTCTTCTGCTACGGCCTGGAGTGGGGCGTGAACCACGGATACCTCGACCGCGAGGAGTTCGGCCCCGTGATTGAAAAAGCCTGGAAATATCTCAGAGAGACCGCGCTTCAGAGCGACGGCAGCATTGGCTACGTGCAGCCCATCGGCGAGAAACCTGACCCCACACGCATCGTGGATGCCCGTTCTCAGGCGCCTTTCGGCACCGGGGCATGGCTCCTGGCAGCCTGCGAGCGTGTACGCTACGTGGACGGCACGGCCTCGATGGAGGCGCGTCCCGGAGCCCCCCGCATTGCCCTCAGGCGTCGTGAGATGACCTTCAGCGTAAGCAACCCCACGGCGGACAACCGCGAGGAAGTGGTGTCGCTGCCGGCCGGGAAGGTGTTTGACCGCCTGAATATCGGCGGCGGACGCCAGTTCATCGTGCTCGACGGTGACGGTGTGGAGCAGCCCTTCCAGATTGTTTACGACAGCGAGCGCGAAGCCGACGAAATCCTCGTCTTTGTCAAACTGGCTCCCGGCAGCAGCCAGACCTTCCGCATCGTCACGGGCGAACCGAAGCCTTATCGTCTCGACGTCAACGGCCGCGTCTATCCCAACCGCGAAGACGACCTCACCTGGGAGAACGATCGCAACGCCTGGCGCTTCTACGGCCCCAAGATGCACGGTAAGGGCGTCACGGGTTTCGACCTCTTCTGCAAGAACCGCCCCGAACCCGTGCAGGACAAGCTCTATCAAAGCGAGTTGACTTCCTACGGCGTGAACGAGCAGTTGAAGCGCCAGGGGCGCGGCGGCGAGTGGGCTCAGATTCATCGCGACGCCTACACTTACCATCGCAACAGGGGTGAGGGCATGGATGCCTACACCGTGGGTCGCACCCTGGGCGCCGGCGCTCCGGCCCTGATGGCTCAGGACGGCACGCTCTCGCTGCCCGACGTGTGGCGGGAAGCCGAAATCTTGGAGAACGGCCCGCTGCGCTTCGCCGTGAAGCAGACGATGTATGAGCGCGACGGCATCCGTGAGACGCGCTTTATCTCTCAGGACAGGGGCGACCACATGGCGCTGTGCGAAGTGCGCTATGAGGGTGCCGCTCCCGGCATGAAGGCCGTGTCCGGTATCGCCGTGCACGAGAGCCAGCCCCAAAGCTACATTATAAATAAAAAGATTGGCTATATTGCCTATGCCGACGCTATGGACACGCCCAAAGGCCAGAACGGTCAGCTCTATCTGGCCTGCCTCTATCCCGACAAGGTGACAATGAAGTATCAGCCTCTGAAGGAGAAGACCGCCGGCGCCGTCGGTCATGTGCTGGGCATTGATGCCGAAGGGGACGATGAGTTCACCTACTGGTTCGGCAGCGGCTGGAGCGGCTACGACGTGCCCAATATGGCGGTGTGGCAGACACTGCTTGAAAGCAAGGCCCGCGCTCTCAAGGCGCCCCTCAAAGTGACTCTGGAATAGGGACGTGGAAGAAAAAAGCGGCTCCCAAGGCAAATCTGACGCCGTGAGTGGGCTGCTGTCTCGAAATTTTTTTATACCTTTGTGCCCAAATTCATTGAGTATGCATCTTAAAAAGCTGTTTTCTCTGTTTGTGTCGCTTATGGTAGTGTCTTCTGCTGTGGCCCAGCTCAACCTCAAAGACCTTACGGGGGGCAAATTCCGCCCCCTAAGTCTCGATGGCGTGAATCCCATGGCTGACGGCGAGAGTTATACACGCATCGAGGACGATAAGCGCATCGTGCGTTGCAGCTTCAAGGACGGCAAGGTAGAGGAGACGCTCTTCGACGTGAACGACGTCAGAGGCCGTGTGCATATCAGCGAGATTGACGACTACATCATCTCGCCCAAGGGGGACAACATCCTCATCGAGACGGAGCATGAGCAGATATATCGCCGCTCGGGCAAGGGCAAATGGTATATCTACAGCATCAAGAACAAGATGCTTGCCCCGCTCTCCGACGGCGATAAGCAGGAGCAGCCCCTCTGGAGCCCCGACGGCTATATGGTGGCCTTTGTCAGAGACGGCAATATCTTCCTGGTGAAGTTGCTCTTCAACAACTCCGAGAGTCAAATCACCAAAGACGGCGAAATGAACCGCGTCCTCAACGGCAAGCCCGATTGGGTCTATGAGGAGGAGTTCGTCTTCACGCGTGCTTTCTGCTTCACGGCCGACGCCGCCATGCTCTGCTGGATTCGCTTCGATGAGAGCCGGGTGCCCCTCTACAGTTTCCCGCTCTACAAGGGCCTGAGCCCCGAGCGTCAGGAAAACCTCACGTATCCCGGCCGCTACGAGTATAAGTATCCCATGGCCGGCGAGGTCAACAGCGCGGTGTCGGTGCACTCCTTTGACATCAAGAGCCGCGTGACACGCAAGCTGCAGTTGCCCGTGGAGGCCGACGGCTATGTGCCCCGCATCATGCCCACTGAGCAGCCCGAGAAGATTGTCTGCCTGACGCAAAACCGTCATCAGGATCAGCTCAGCGTTTATGTCTGCAACCCGCGTTCGACGGAGTGCCGTCTGGTGCTCACCGATGACGTGAAGCCCTACATCGGCGAGACGGTTTACGGCAACTTCCGCGTGGTGAGCGACGGCTTCGTCTATATGAGCGAGAAGAGCGGCACGGCCCAGCTCTACCACTGCAGCATCAACGGCGGCGCCCCGCGTGCCCTCACCTCGGGTTCGCAGCCTGTGGTGGATTTCTACGGCTACGACGCCCGTACGGGCAACACCTACTACAGCGTCAAGGACGGCGGCCCGTTGCGTGAGGCCGTCTGTGTGAGCGACAGCAAGGGCAGGGTGAAGAAGCTGAGCCTGCAGGAGGGTGTCAACAGCGCCGTATTCTCTGATAACTACAAATATTTCTTCAACGAGTGGAGCAACCTCGACACGCCGCCCGTCTATTCGCTCTGCGACGGCGGCAGCGGCAAGACACTCAAGGTGTTGGAGGACAACGGTGCCCTGCGCGACAAGCTTGCCGCGCAGTCTTTGGGCAAGCGCGAGTTCTTCAGATTTACCACCTCGGAGGGCGTGACGCTCAATGGATGGATGGTGAAGCCGGCCGGCTTCAGCGCCTCCAAGAAATATCCCGTGGTGATGTTCCAATACAGCGGCCCCGGCGCACAGCAGGTGGTCGATTCGTGGAGCGCCGGCAACATGGGCGGCTGTCTCTTCGAGCAGTATCTGGCACAGGAAGGCTTCCTCTGCGTCTGTGTGGACGGTCGCGGCACGGGCGGTCGCGGCGCGCAGTTCGAGAAGCAGACCTATCAGCACCTCGGTCTCCTTGAGGCCAAGGATCAGGTGGAGGCAGCCCTGTGGCTCGGTCAGCAGTCCTATGTGGACAAGAATCGTATCGGCATCTGGGGGTGGAGCTACGGCGGCTACATCACGCTGATGAGCATGTCGGAGGGCCGTCCGGTCTTCGCCGCCGGTGTGGCTGTGGCGCCTGTCACCTGCTACCGTTACTACGACACGGTCTATACCGAGCGTTTCATGCGCACCCCGAAGGAGAATCCCGAGGGCTACGCCGACAATCCCATTACGCGCGCTTCCAGGCTCTCCGGCCGTCTGCTGATATGTCAGGGCACGGCCGACGACAATGTGCACTACCGCAACGTGGCGGAGTATGCCGAGGCGCTTATTCAGGCAGACAAGGACTTCTATCAGATAGACTTCACCAATCGCAACCACAGCATATCGGGCGGCAACACGAGGAATTTCCTTTTCCGTCAGATCACCGAGTGGTTCAAGGCGATGTAAACGACATAAGGCAGGAGAGCGTTCTGCCGCCACGGCCCCGTAGCTCAGTTGTATAGAGCATCAGATTCCGGTTCTGAGTGTCATGGGTTAGAGTCCCATCGGGGTCACCACTGAAAAATCCTTGCAGATAAAACGTCTGCAAGGTTTTTTTTGTGTTATTTTTCTTTGTGGATAGCAGAATAATAATTATCTTTGCGGTGTGAAACAGGAAAAAGGATGAATAACGAACCTTCAACGGCCGGAAGGGCGGGTGCCGGCGCACCGCTTCGCCTGGTCATCTTCGACTTCGACGGCACGCTGGCCGACACAAGCCGCCACATTGTGCTCACCGTGCAGCGCACCGAGCGGGCCATGGGGCTGCCCGTGCACTCGGAGGAGCAATGTGCGGGCATCATCGGCCTGGTGCTGAAGGACGCCTTTTCTGCGCTGCATCCCTCTCTGAGCGATGAGGCGGCCGAAGCCTGTGCCGACACCTATCGCCGCATTTTTGCGGAGACGCTGGCGGGTTTCCCGCCCAAGCCTTTCGACGGCGTGGTGCAGATGCTGGAGCAGCTGCACGGACGCGGCCTGCTGCTGGCCATCGCCTCTTCGCGTTCTTCGCGCTCGCTGCGTGCCCTGTGGGCCGACATGCACATGCCGGTGGAGATGGCCATGACGGTGGGCTCTGACGACACGGAGCGCCACAAGCCCGACGGTGAGCCCGTGGAGAAGATTATGGAGGCGCTCGGCGTCCCTGCCGCCGCCACGCTGACGGTGGGCGACATGCCCGTGGACATCCTCATGGGCCACAATGGCGGCACCCGCACCTGCGGCGTCAGCTACGGCAATGCCTCACGCGAGCTCCTGGAGAAGGCCGGGGCCGACTTCGTCATCGACGATGCGCTCTCGCTTCTCGGGGTGGTGGACCGCCTGTGTCGAACGAATTGAAAAAAAATAATGATATGGATTATTTACCCCAAGATCCGGCCATGATGGTCTCGGCCGTCAACATGCTCTTGCGCGACGGTGAGTTTGACACGCTGGAGTCGCTGTGCAGCTGTTTCGACAAAGAGCCCGCGCAGGTGAAGGACTACCTGCAGGAGAACGGTTACATCTACAGCGAGGAGCAGCGGCAGTTTCGCCCCGCGGATTTCGACAGAGACGCATGATTCCGCGCGACAGCATCGAGACGGCCTACTGCTTCTTCCACCAGAAGTGGCGTGTGTATGAGCACTCCACGCTCGACTGGCAGCGCGACGACATCGAGGTGGCCATTGCCGACTATGTGGACGGCATGAACCCTTTGTTGTATAAAAAAATCAGCGGTGGCAACGCAGAGTTTCTGCGCGTCCATCGCTGTTTTGCTTCCGATATGTCTTTGGCCGTGGAACGCCTGGAGCGCCTCCTGACGGAGGCTTAAAGCGGATATTCCTCGAAGGCGTAGAGCACGGTGGAGAGATAGCGCTCACCCGTGTCGGGCAGCAGCACCACCACATTTTTCTCTTTATTTTCGGGGCGTGCTGCCACCTGTGCGGCGGCCCAGAGTGCGGCGCCGGAGGAGATGCCCACGAGGAGGCCTTCCTGCGCGGCGGCTTCACGTCCGGTGAGGATGGCGTCGTCATCGTTCACGTCAATCACTTCGTCCACCACTGCGGCGTCGTAGTTGCCGGGAATGAAGCCTGCGCCGATGCCCTGTATCTTGTGGGGGCCGGCAGGCTTGCCGTTGAGCACGGCGGAGGCGGCGGGCTCCACGCCGATGACCCTGACGGCGGGGTTCTGCTCCTTGAGGTAGCGTCCCGTGCCGGAGAGCGTGCCGCCGGTGCCCACGGTGGCCACGAAGATGTCCACCTTGCCGTCCGTCTGTTCCCACACTTCGGGGCCCGTGGTGCGGTAGTGAGCCAGGGCGTTGGCGGGGTTGTCAAACTGTTGCAGGATGATGCTGCCGGGGATGCTGTCGCGCAATCGTTCGGCCTCTTCGATGGCGCCCTTCATGCCGTCCTTGCCGCGTGTAAGGCGCACCTCGGCGCCGTAGGCCTTCACTAGGCTGCGGCGCTCCAGGCTCATGGTCTCGGGCATGGTGAGAATGAGGTGGTAGCCCTTCACGGCGGAGATGAGGGCCAGGCCCACGCCGGTGTTGCCGCTGGTGGGCTCGATGATGGTGGCGCCGGGTTTGAGGAGTCCTTTCTCCTCGGCGTCCTCTATCATGGAGAGGGCCACGCGGTCCTTGGCGCTGCCGCCGGGGTTGAAGCTCTCCACCTTGGCTATGAGGGGAGAGGAGAGTCCTTTGGTCTTGGAAAGGGTGTGTAGGGCCACGAGCGGGGTGCGACCTATGAGGTCGGTCAGTTTGTCAGCTATTCTATCCATTTTTCTATAGTTTTTTTAGATGTTATGTTTTGCAGGCGCACGCCGAATCCCAGACGCACAAGCCATTTGTTTTCTCCGAAATATACGTTGCCCTTGCGCATCAGCGAGTTGCTCAGCACGGCGTTGAGGGCGAGAAACCACCGCTCGTTGACGCTCCATGTGACTGCGGCACGTTCGGTGAATATCATGTCAGGAAAGGAAAGCCCTCTCTTGTGGTCACGCTCGCCCACGGTGAGGCGGCTGTAGTTGTAAACGACGAAGGTGGGCACGGCGCTCAGGTGGACGAGCCACCGTCCGGCCACGATGTTGTACCCGTAGCCGCCTCCCAGCGCCACGCGGTAGAGGGCGATGTCAGTGGCGGGCAGCAGCTTGTCGGGCAGTTTTTTCGTCGTGACGCCGGCGGCCTGAAACGAGAGGCCTACCATCCACGATCCTGCGGATTTCTTTTGTATGAAACTCTGCGTGAAGGCGGCGGGCATGGAGAATCGCCTGTAGTTGAAGACATAGTCGGCACTCATATTGAGTACCTTCATTTTCACGTCGCCGCGTTCGATGTCGATGGTGCGTCCGCGACCTTCCAGCGAGCCTTTGAGGGTCTCCGAGGAGTGGTAGCTCAGGTCGAGGCTGTAACGGTTGTTGTAGAAGATGGCGTTGATCTCGAAATCCTTATTCTTACCGGCCCACTTGCCGGGATTCAGGGCGAAGCCGGCTGTGATGCCGTAGTATGTGACGGCGAGGGTCATCGTGGCTTTGTGGGCAGTCATGAGGTTGGCCTCCACTCTCATGTTGTCCCGCTCGCCGCGGGCCAGCAGGTCGTGACCCGAGAGGTTAAAGCGTGAGCGCAGCACCCAGCGAAATTTGGGGCGTCCGATGTAGTCGGTGTCGTAGTTGACCTTGTAGTATTTCGCTGCCATCACGCTGTCCATTTTCACGAGGAAGCGTGTAAACTTGCTCTTTGCGGACAAGTTGAAGACAAGTGTCAGGGCGAAGAACAGGGCTGCGAATCTCATGCGTGCTGCAATATCAGTTGCAAAAGTACGCAAAATTCAGTAAAAAGAGGGAGCCCGGCTACGGAAATTTTTGCAAATGTCAATTCTTTCTCAGAAATTCCATAACCTCATAGAGGTCGGTGTCTTTAAGCAGCAACTTTCGGTCTCCTTTCCCCAACAGATACATGGCAGGGAGAGAGGAGAGGTCGTAGGGGGAGTCAAACCCCATACTGTTCCCTGACTGTTCGATTTGCTGTCTGGGGGCTTGCCCTCATCTGCGATTGGACCAATCGCTTAAAGCATAATGGGGGGTGTAAAATGTTTTTTTTAACTCATTTGGCGTATTTTTAACATAAAAAAATTGGATTTTGGACATTTGTTGTTGAGAAATTTCATAACTTTGCGCGATTTTTGTGACATATATATAAGGTGAGACGTCCGGTCTTCATATTATCTCTTCTCCTTTTTTTGACGGTATCGATCGCCAACGCAGAGACCCGTCGGTCGTTGCGTAGCGTCGCCGCCGCTCCGGCCCTCAGGGTGCCGGTGACCGACAGCGTGTATTTCCGTCACGAGGGCGACAGCGTGCAGCTGCTGATGCGTGTGCATCTGCCCAAGCGGGTGGGCAAGCGCGAGGTGATTATCCTCGAGCCCCGTCTGGTGCTCGGCAGCGACAGCGTTGACTTGTCGTCCGTCGGCGTCTATGGCCGCACGCCCTACTACCGCCTCATCCGCAGCGGCATCTTCACTTTCCAGAATCCCGACGACATCATGATTCGTTGGCGCGACCTGGACGAAAGCTCGGATTTTCTTTACGCGCGCAAGGTGCATCGCCGCGACTTCCTCGAGGGCGCCTGTGTCAAGATTGCCTACACCCGCTACAGCTGCTGCGGCGACATCGTCGAGCGCGAGGGGTGGGAGGTGGCCGAAGCGCGTATCTTCCTGGCGGCCGACACGATAGTGGAGTTGGTGCCCAAGGTGATGGAGAAGCACGGCACGATGCACGTGGATTTCGTGCTCGACAGCATCAACATACGGCCCGACTATCACGACAACCGCCGCGAGCTGGCCAAACTCGTCGGCGCATTGGACAGCGTGCTCTCCGATGAGCGCAACCGCATCGAGAGCCTCACGCTCCACGGCTACGCTTCGCCCGAAGGACCCTACCGCCACAACGAATGGCTGGCCAAAAACCGCACGGAGGCCCTGCGCCGCTACATCGCGGAGCGCTACCCGTCGCTCGATACACTCATCCGCACGCGCCACACGGCGGAAGACTGGGAGGGTCTCCGGGCCTATGTGGCTGCCTCTCAGCTCAGACATAAGGACGAGATTATGGCCGTCTTCAACGACACCGTGCGCTGGAGCGACCCCGACGAGCGCCTGCGTCATGTGCGCCGCACCTACAGGGAGGACTTCGCCGACATCTTCGACCGCAGCCTGCCCTATCTGCGCCACACCGACTACACCCTGCGCTACACCTACAGCGGGCAGCGCGAGCTGAGCCGCGTCATCCCGCCGCGCCTGCGGCCCGAGGAGCCCTTGCAGCCCGACGAGCCCGTGCAGAGCATCCGTCCGTTGCGACCGCTCTTCGCCGTGAAGACCAACCTGCTCTTCGACGCCATCGCCTGGCCCAATGTCGAGGTGGAGGTGCCCATCGGCCGCAAGGCCCGCTGGAGTGTCATGGCGGAGTGGGGCAGCCCCTGGTATGTGTGGCACCACAACAGCCGCGCCTACGAGATTCTCAATCTCGGCGTCGAGGTGCGCCGCTGGATGCGCAAGTGCGACGGCTGCCGCCCGGCCCTCACGGGCAGCTTCCTGGGCCTCTATGCCTGCGGCGGCAAATACGACATCGAGTGGAACTCCTCCGGCGACCAGGGCGAATATGCCAGCTTCGGTCTCTCCTACGGCTACAGCTGGATTCTCGGCAAGTGCTGGAACCTCGAGCTCTCGGGCTCTGCGGGCGTCGTCTTCGGCCCGCAGCGCCACTACAACGGCGAATTTGACGACACACACTTGATATTCAAACATTTTGACAACCTCTTCTACGCGGGCCTCACGCAGCTCAAACTATCCATCGTGTGGCTCATCCCGCGCAAGTGGTTCGGACTGAAGGAATGAGTATAAGGGGTATCATAAGCAGATTCTGGTTCTCTATAGCCGCTGTGGCCGCTATAGCCTGTGCCCTCGTTTCCTGCGATCGCCGTCCCCTCGAGGTCTATTATCTCGACAAGGCGCGCGTGGTGCTCTTGGTGGATTGGGAGTCGGAATACAAGTCGCGCCCGATGGGCATGACGGTGGCGATATACAACGAGGAGGGCAAACTCTATCAGCGCTTCTCGCGCAACGAGATAGACAGCGTGCAGCTCTCGCTGCCCGTGGGCCACTACACGGCGGTGGTGTTCAACGGCGCCCCCGACGAGTTCTCTTCCTTCTCCTTCGTGGATATGGACCGCCTCGACCTCTTCCGCATCGAGGCTGCCAGCAACACGTCGCGCAACACCACGCGACTCTGGGACGAGGGCACGCGCTACAACTGGGAGCCCGACGAGAAGATCGGGCGCGGCATCGTCTCCTTCGACGTCACGCAGGAGATGCTCGACCGTCAGCTGCAATTCATTGATTATCACGACCGCGACCAGGCCTACACCCACATGTCGCGCTATCCCTTCACGGCGGTGGTGCAGCCGCTGCTGACGATGATACATATCAACGTCCACGTCAACGGCATCGAGTATATGTACAACCTCGAGGCGAGCCTCAGCGGTATGGCCGACGGCTGCTCGATGCTGACGCGCTGGCGCAACACGACGACGTGCAACGTGTTCTACGACAGCAGCAAGTGGGGCTACGAGTTCGACAATCCCGGCTCCAGCAATGGCTGGGTGCGCATCAACATACCTCTTTGGGGCGAGCCGCACGGCAAGGAGCGTCAGGAGGATCGTGTGCCGGCCGACAACGTGCTGCGCATGAACTTCACGCTGCGCGACCGCGACCACACGGCGGACTACTACGAGTTTGAGGTGGGCGACCTCATCTACTATAAGGAACCGCAGCAGGACCCCAACCGGCTCACGCCGCCCGACGTCCTGCGCCACCTCTACCTCACCATTAACCGCGAGATACCCCTCCTGCCGCCCGTCGATCCGGAGGAGCCCACCGGCGCCGGCTTCAACGCCCACGTCGATCCTTGGGACTACGGCGGCGAATGGGACCTGGGAACGTTCTGATTCATCATATTGTTAAACCCCATAACACCACTTAGAGAAAGGAGAGGAAATCATCAACAACTCTACACAAACCAAAGTAAATGAAAACTTTTAACCAAATTATTTATCAACCTAATTAAATTTTTTACAACAATGAAGAAAATTAAGTTTTTCGCAGCAGCGCTCGGTCTCTTGACCTTTGCAGCCTGCTCCAACAGCGACGACGTCTTCACCGGCTCTGAAGACCTCGCAGCCGAGGCATTGCAGGACAATGCCATCACCTTCGGTACGTACATGGGCCAGCAAGCACAGACGCGTGGTGGTCATGCAGGTGCTATGACGACTGACATTTTGAAGTATTATTCTTCGGCTAATGGCGAAGATGTTGGTTTTGGCGTGTTTGCTTACTGGACGGGTGAGAGTGGCGACCAGGATTATGAGGCAAAGAATGGTGCATCGTCAACCTTGGCTCCCAACTTCATGTATAACCAAAAGGTTCTTTGGAATGGAACTAAATGGGATTATCAGCCCGTAAAGTTTTGGCCAAATGACATTACTAATTCTGCTGTGGACAATCCCAGCCCTACGGCTACTGGTTCTGACACCTATGGTGGTAAGGTAAGTTTCTTTGCCTATGCTCCTTATTATAGCGGTGCTGCTGATACAAAGGGAATCACAGGTTTTAGTGATAAGACAGCAACAGGCGACCCCATTGTACATTATACTCTGGCAACCAACCAGAGTGAAATCGTTGATTTGCTTTGGGGTACCTGTGGAAATACGACTACAACAAATGTCGTAGGAACGACTAATGGTGGTGTTACAAGTGCGGCTTCTACATACGTTACCACTCCTATTGACCCCCGTTCGACATGGAAAGAGGATATTCTGAAAGGTTATACCATGAATGCCGACTTCACCAAGCAGTTGACCCAAGGTCAAGTAAAGTTTGCGTTTAAGCATGCTTTGGCTAAGGTTGGTGGAAATGAATCCGGAAATGGTCTTAAGATTATTGTTGATGTTGATGCAGAGGATGGTAGTGTCACGGGTGGAACTCTTCCCTCTGCAACCAAAGTAACAGTGAAGCAAATTTCGATTAAAGCCCGTTCAAAGAACAGTGCAGATAAATACTTGAAGAATACCGGTGCAAAAGGTGATTTGAATCTTGCTACGGGTAAGTGGACCCTCACAGGAGAAGTGACTGACACAAAGACTGATGCAGCTGAAGTTTCTTACACGCTTCCCGGTGCTGGCAGCACATTGAATACGTCTATTGCAGACGTGACTTCACCTGCCAATTGGGCAGCAATTCCTGAAGGTGTTTTGACGACTGCCAAGAATGTTTTTGCAACAGAAGCTCAGCCTTTGGTATTCATTCCTGGTACGAAGCCTGAATTGGATGTTGAGATTGAATATGTAGTTTACACTCAGGATGCCGAGCTTAGCGCCGGTTGGAGTAAGGTAACTCAAAAGATAAAGAGAACTGTAGAATTTGGCTCTGCTGTTCAGTTGAATAAATTCTACAACGTTACTCTTCATCTTGGTTTGACCAGTGTTAAATTTGATGCAACAGTTGATGCTTGGGATGCAGGTGATGTAGGTGGCGCAAGTTCAGAAGGTGTAGTTGTTAATCTTCCCGTTAACGTTAAGACTGTTGCTCCCTAACCTCCTTCCCGGAACATTATAATCCAATTGCCGGAGCCCTTTTGGGCTTCGGCTTTTTTTTTTGCGTTTTTTTTACGTTTTCTTAATGCGCCTTTTTCTGCTCTCTGACTATCGCGCATTTTTTCTCTAACTGGCGCGTAAATTTTCTCTAACTAACGCGTAAATTTTCTATAACTAAGCGAAAAAACAGGCGTATTGCCTAATGCATTGGCTAAGTATTGATAAAATTTTTACAAAGCGGTTTCGGCAGAAACGGCACCCCAAAAAGTTGGCTCGACTCAAACGATAAAATGGCTCGACTCAAACGATCGATTGAGTCGGCTCACCCGATTTCGGGCCCTAATTCATCTATAGCTTAGGACTACACCTTTTTTTTGAGAAAAGTGTTGGCTGTATGCAACATTAAAGCATAATTCATAAAAAATGCAAAAATATTTGGCTATGTGGGGAAAACGTCGTAACTTTGCACAATTAAAAGTACGTGTGCGCACGCGACGAGCACACACGCGATACGTGATGAAGACGAAATGTGAGGCTTATGATGAACAACAACACTACCACAAACAACGATACAACCGCCGCCACAACAGAAGAAGAATCAACCCTCGCGACAGTCCGTCGCTGTCGCGCATCGCAAGATAAAAAGACCTACGGCGTGGGACGCAGGATGAGCGACCGCCTCTCCGCTCTCCGGAGCAAGATGACGGCAACGCTCGTGCTGTTTTTCTGCGCCGTGTGGAACGTAGCGCAAGCGGCGGACGTGCAATTCATCATCGTCAACAACAAAGGCAAGCAGGCGTTCAACTATACGCTGAGCACTCCTTCAACCTATGCCGTCGATGCTAAGGCCAGGAGCATCTTTGCCGAGAACTTCCGTTTCTACACTTCTTTAGAGGGTGCCGTCGCGGATGCCGGCGGAAGTCCTGAGGGAACGAGCCTCAGCGGTTCGGGCCCGTTCTACGTGCGCTACGATGCCAAGAGCACCCGCGTGGGCAGCAACAGCAGCAAGAAATACCTGATACGCTGCCGTAACCGCGCCGGCCTGTGGTGGTATATCTACTTCGACAACTCCGACAGAAAACTGAAGATGACCACCCAGCTTGAGGGTGGCAGCGACATAGAGCAGTTCCTCTGGCAGTTTGACGACGGCGGCGACCCCTACGACGTATATATCACCAGCGACTATGCCGACGCGACCGTGTCGGGCGGTGCGGTGAGTGTATCCGCTGTGAGCACCAGCAACAAGGTGCCCTACGTCACCTATCAGGCGCAGATTGCCTCCGGCAGCTACGACCAGTCGGCCAAAAGCGGCTTCACCATGCAGTCGTTCTTCTTCACGCAGGGAACAAATACCAGTACCTACAATTACGGCAGCGAATGGAGCAGCATCTGGAGCAACTCCGTACAGCTCGTGGGCGCTTATAACGGCATCACCTACAACTACCGCAACGGCTATAATAATAGTAGCAGCGGTTTCGAAGACAAAATGCCCTACTACCTTTGTGCGAATGGCAATCCCAATGCCAGCGGGGCGATGTCGAACGGTTACCAGTGGCATTGCTTCCGTTCGTGGCGTTGTGAGGACACCTCTACGAACAATGTCTCGCAGATACAGGTGGTGAGTGACTTCGCCCTGTTCCACGTGGTGAACAAGTCGGGCGACATTGCCATTTCCAAATTGGATGAAACCCCATCCTCCACACTGACCCTCCCCACCGACATCAAGTCGCCCTATATTGACAACAGCAACTACAAGTTCTTCAACACGAAAGAAGAAGCAGCGGCCTACAGCAGCGCAACCACCTTAGGCGAAAGGGAAACGGCGGCGGCAGCGGCCATCACCACACTCGCGGAGGTTACCAACAATACGGTGTATGTGGGCTACTACTACGACAAGTCTGCAAAACCTGCCGAACTTCCCGCTCTCGACGGCAGCAGCTGGTACCGCATACTCGACCGCTACGGCAATGCCGACAACTATATGTACAGCAAGCTGAACAACAACGGCAGGGCCGACAACAGCTCTATCTGTAACAGCACCACCGAGATGACAGGCTCGTTCACCGACGACTACCACCTGTGGAAGCTCACCGGCGACGACCCCTACGCCATATACCTCTCCAACAAGTGGATGAACGAGAACAAGGGCAGCGACTCCGACATGCCCATCCGCTACGGTGGTATCTCCCAGGGATGGTTCCGCCCGATGTCGGGCTACTATACGACGGGTTATACCATGATGTTGCTCGGCTACGACGCGACCTACGTGAACATGGCCGTCGTCAGCGAAGCCTACCGCATCAGCGACTATGAGTACCTGTACTTCTTCGGTGCCAACGGCTCTAACGGCAGTACCAACGTACAGTTCATGCGCAACCAGAATACCACGTCGAACCTCTACAAGACCGACCGCGCCGCCGCCGCCCTGCTGAAGTTCATCGAAATACCCTCGTTCACCTATCATGTCACGACCCCGTCGGGTACAGAGCTGACATGCAAGGTGAGCTACGATCTCAGCACGGTCACTGACCTCTCCATGCCCACAGAGCTGCAGCGCAAGTACATCAGCAGCTACACGTTCCATCCTACTCAGGCAGACGCAGAGGAGGGCACCAATGCGATGACCACCTGCGAAGAGGCGATAGCCGCCTGCACCCACGACAGCGACGGCTACCACATCTACGTGAAATATACGGTAGATACCGCCAACCTGCCGTTCACCATCAGCACCGACTATGCCCACGCCACGTGGTACCGCATGAAGGCGGAGTCGTCGGCCAATCCTGGCGTCTATGCCTATACGCGCCTGAGCGACAGCCATGCGGACTACGGCATCGGCGTGCTGGAGGCGGCAGACGCCCTTGAGAGTCAATACTATACCCACTCCTTCCAGTATGCCTTCTTCGGCGACCCCTACGAGTTGCGCGTGATGAACCGCGAGGCCGGCAACGGCGTCTGGCTCGGCGTGCCCGCCGGTGCGGCCAACCTCACGCCCATCACCTCGCAGACGGAGGGCAACATGGTGACATGGGAAATCTGCGACAACACGCCTCTGAGCGACAACGGCATGACCGCCGGCGCGGGGGAGTTCGTGCTGCGCGCCTTCGGCACGGAGGCCAACCCCATCTATGCCGGTTTTGCCAACGGTCATGCGCTCTACTACACCATCCCGATGGGTCTGCAGGTGACGCCGCTGCCCGAGCGCACCTACAACATCCACTTTGTGGACAACAGCAGTCGCATCGCCATCAGCAAAAGCGGCGTGACGGCGCCTGTGGAGATGGCGCTCACCTACGACCTGCTGAAGGACGTGGCTCCCGCCATCGTGAGCCCCTACATCCAGGGCGAGACGCTGACGGGCTACACCAGCGCCGTGGAGTCCGGCACGCTGGGTTCGCGCAAGACCTACAACATCTTCGGCGCCGTCACCGAGTTGCCCTTCGTGGCGACAGACCCCGTGGGCGGCACCGACATCTACATCCGCTACACCACCGACCACCTCATGGAGAAATTCCTCCACCTGCGCGGTCGCCGCACCTTCAACGTGCGTGTCAACGGTGACTATATCTACGCCGACGGCAGCAGCGTGCTCCACAAAGCTTCGCCCACGGAGTCGGAACTCGAACAGCACAAATATCTGTGGTACTTCATCGGCGAAGACCCCTACGCCGTTGAGGTGAAGGACGCGGGGACGGACAAGTATCTCGTGCACCCCGTCAGCGCCGGTGTGGCCTCCGCAGGCGCCGTGAGCCTGGGTGAGGAGTCGGCGCCCAGCCACTTCATCATGATGAGCGGCAGCGCGGAGGGCAACGCGTCGCAGGAGCAGATAGAGCTGGTGGCCGCCTGCGGCAACGACGTCTCCACGGCCATGTTCAGCATCGGCCGTAGCGATGACCTCCAAAGCTACAGCAACGCCACCTACGCTAAGGGTTCGCCAGAGTTGCAATGGCTCATCACGCTGAGCCGCGTGCCCACCCGTTACCACATCATCGACCGCTCGGGCAAGATTATCATCGAGGCCGACGACGACAGCGGCGAGTTGCGGGTGCCCACCGAGTGGCAGAGCCCACTCGTGTCGCAATATCATTTCTACCAGTTGAGTGACTTCGATGTCGATGTCGACACCTACACGCTGAAGGGCGGCGCCACGGAGTTGCTCAACCCCGTGGATGCCCCCGTTGAGGGCGGACGCGGACAGGTCTATGTCACCTACGACGTGCGCAACGAGAGTATGTTCTCCAAGCGCAACGCCACCACGGGCGTGGCCGAGCGTGCCGACGGCGGAGGCGGTGCGCCGCCCACCTATCTGCTGAAGTTCCTCAGGGGCCAGAGTATCCACCAGGAGGACGGCAAGGACGGCATCATAGCCGACAAGAAACCGGCCTTCTATCCCTACAACAACGGTGATGCCAACCTCTACATCTACGGTGAGGAGCAATGGCAGGCGCAGACGAGCGCCGCAGCCGCCACCCGCACGCGCTGGCTGTGGTATGTGGAGAGCCGGACGATGGACCCCTACCACGTGAAGCTCTCGTCATATCAGACACAGACCACCACCACCGAAGGCTCCACCACCAAAAATCATCACGCCTATCTGCGCACCTACGTGCCCAAGACCGATAACGCCGGCACGACCTCCTACGGGCAGATTGTGACGGGCGTGGTGACGGACAATCCCGAGGCTGTCACAGCCGGCGCCCTGCCTACGGAATACATGATATTGGGCACCGCCGGCCACGGCCGCCTCGTGACGGTGGACAAGGTGGCCATAGACCTCAACAGCGACGGCGACACCGACGATGAGGGCGAGAACGAGCGCCGCCAGGTGAAGAGCTTCGAGCAGTATTGGAAGAACAGCCCCACGGGTCAGAACGTGATTACGAAGGCTAGCCTGACGCGTGTGACGGGCGAGGATGACATAACTAAGACCAACGACGAGAATCCTCATCCCACCGGCGCCCAGCGCACCGCCCTGGCCGCCGAGACTACAAAAAAGGACGCCTGGCACGCCTACTACGCCTGGGCCAACAGCGCACCCTGGGACTACCGCGTGGTGGACGGCAAACACGTGACCTCCAAATACTTCGCCTACCGGGAGCACTGGTTCCAGACGGTTAATATGTGGGTGAATAATGAGAACGAGACGGACGCCGGCACCTTCACCCTCGTGGAGACCGACCTCGACCCGGCGATGGTGCTGCTCGACCTGCACGGCTGGGAGGTGATGCGCAAGACGCTGCCCGCCAAGCTCGACGGCTCGCAAAGCAGCCGCCTGGACGCCATCGCGCCCTACAACAGCCCGATGGTCAAGACCTACCATTTCTGGGTCAATGCCGAGAAGGTGGCCAACTTCCGTCGCTACGTGGTGAAGGAGCCTCTCACCGTGGGCGGTGTGCCCTATACCTCCAACAGTCTGACCTCGCTGCCCACCAGCGCCGACAACACCACCGACGCCAACGGGCGTCTGGTCGATCTCTATGTCACCTACGATGTGGATTCCCTCTACGCACGCACCTACTCGCTCTCGGCCGACGATGTGTCGATGTCGGGCAACGAGGCCGTCATCAAGGACGGTGTGACGCCCGCCAGCACCTTCATCATCCGGCAGGACGGGCGGGCCCTCACCACAGCCAATGGCTCCTCGCTCTCGTTCAAGGATATCCCCACCAGTTACGCTGCCGCTGTGGCCGACAGGAATTCGCTCTGGTATCTGCGCCCCAACTTCAACATCGACCGCGAGATGGGCATCAAGTATCTCGGTGAGGAGGGCGCCCCAGACGACGCCCACTCCAAGACGCGCGCCGACCGCGAGGCGGAGCTCTTCGCCGCCGGCAAGAACGGCTTCGACCCCTACAACCTGCAGATACAGAGCGTGGCCTATCCCTCGCGCTACGTCACCTCGTCGGCCACCTCGGCCACGCTGACCGACGGCGCATGGACGGGATCCGGCGGCACGCTGTCGCTCCAGGCGCAGACGGTGCGCTTCACGCCCGTGGGCTACGACCAGGTGTATCACAACGTGACGAACGCTACCTTCATGGCCGTGCAGGACGCCAACGGCAACCTGCGCCTCATGCCGCGCTTCGACCAGACCCACGTGGTGTATCTCTTCGCCACGCTGGAGACGCCCGAGGCTGCAGTCGCCGCCGGCACGGAGACCGGCGGACAGACCACCATGCTGGCCCTCCCGGCCAAATACACCTACCACATCGTCAACAAGAGCGCCAAGGTGGCGCAAACCTACGTCGAGACTTCCTACAACAATTTCTTCCCCACATACCCCGATGCGGTCCATGCGCCCTACAAGCCCGCCATCCCCGCCGAGCTGAAGGCCTACGGTGCGACGAATTTCCGCTACTACGACGTCGCCTCGCTCGACGCCGAGTCGTATGCCCGCAAGGTGTATCGCCTGTCCAGCTATCCTCTGCCCGTGCCCCTGTCGAAGTATGCCGCAAGGGGAGGGGAGGCCGACCTCTATGTGTTCTACGACGTCAACGAGACGGAAATCACCTCAAAAGGTTTCGACGGCTCAAAGATGTATAACGCCAGCTTCGCCGACGCCGCCAACTACCTTATATACAACAGCGGCTCGATGGGACAGACGGCTTCGCTGACGGACGCCAAGAACGCCGACAACATCTGGCGCTTCGTGGCCAACGGCGGCGACCCCTACGACGTCAGGCTCTACAGCTTCCGCAACGGCGACGTGGCGATGGGTGTCTCGGCCTATGACGCCGTGCCCACCACGACGGGGACGCAGACGCGGCAGACCTTCATCATCACTGAGCAGAATGCTTCCGCCGACAGGTTCCGCCTGCAGTTGACCAATAGCAACAGCTACGAGAGCACCGGCACCAACCAATGGGCCTACCTGCAGGCCGACGGCACGGCGGCCGTGAAGGTGTCGCAGTCGGCAGCGGCATCGGTGAAGCTCCACAGCGTGAGCCTCGACATCACCTACAAGCTCTACGACCTCTCGGGCATGCTCGCCCTGCAGGGCACCGTGACCGACGTGACCGACGTGGCACCCTCGCTGCCGGACTTCATGAGGAGCCCCCTCGTGAAGCAATACTACTACTGGCAGGACGAGCACATGTCCAAGCCCATCACCACGCTCTCGGGTGTGGTGGACAACACGGTGTATGTCAGCTACCTGCCCTACACGCCGGAGGAGGTGGCGTTGAAGTTGGACGGTTCTGCGCTCTACACCATGCACACGAAGAGCCTGCCGGAAACGCTCTTCTGTCCCACTTCGCCCATAGTCGCTCCCACTTATGTGAGTCGGCGCGACAACTACTACGAGCTGCAGCTTCTCGGTCGCACTATCAACGGGCAATACGACCCCTACGACGTTGCCGTTTACAGTCCCAGTCAAAACCGTTATTGGGGCGGAAATGTCTGGAACGACAAAAACAACCGCACGGGGGGAATCAGGTGGGATCAGACCAATGCATACAAGCGTTTCGCCATTCTCGACGGTTCTGCAGCCGAGGGCATCGACTATGTGCAGATGGTGCAGCGCAAGGTGAACGGATCGACTTACTATCCCGACCACACCGATGCATTCACTTACCTTTATGTCAACGCAAGCAATGAGCTCTGCGACGGTCAGGGGACGGGCTACAGCCATCTGGCCAACGACAGTCAGCTGCACTGCTTCCAGCAGGCATACGTGTACCACGTGCTGAATATGAGCGGGAACGAGGCCGTGAGTGCCATTGAACCGCGCATCGTGAAGCCTGACATCACAGCTCCTGTTTTGCCAGAGGTGGTGCAGAGTCCTGTCGTCAAGCGTTATCACTTTTACGATGTGAGCAGTTTTGATGTGAGCGGCGACGGAGTTTATACGCTCAAGATTGGTGCCAAGGAACTGAGTCACGTGTCCGACGCTACCACACAGGATATCTATGTCGTATATACAGCGGCTGATCTCGACCGGAGTTACGGTCTTGACGGCTCGAAGGCGTACAACATCATCTTTGCCCCGGACGAATTCACTCAGGATGGTGTGACGCAGACGCTGAACTCCTATTTCGGCTATGACACAGGATTGAAATACTATGATAAGAACACGCAGCATGAGACAATTAGTGAGACAAACAAGTTCCAGGTGACAGGTTCTTACTACGCCGACCCGTCTGCGGGCGCAATGGCATCACAGTTTGTCGTGGTACACTCAGACGGGGAGAAGGGGACAGACAAAGGCTCCGATGCCTCACGATGGGATAAAAAATACATAGTAGAACCCGAACTGACCGAAGAACAGAAGGAAAGCGACAAATATCTGTGGGTGTTCACCGGTAATGACCCGTACAATCTGCAGGTGCACAACCAGAGCGACCCCTCCAAATATATCTACCGTAACGGAGACCGCGGCGGTTACACCGTGGGACTCACATTGGGCACAACGACCAATACCCAGCGCGGCACCTTCATGCTCATGGGGCGCGGCACGGGCGATGCCACGCGCTACAACCTCATGGCACCCGGAAATATGACCGGTGGCAATGCACCCTATAGTTTCCAGTACATCGGACGAAGCTACCACAGCAATGTGCATCGCAACGCCCGTCGTGGCGTCGTATTGCAAGGTTTCCACGAGTGGGGATGGAGCTACCAGTATTACGAACAGTTGGTGTCAGTGAAACTGGTGCCTCAAAAGCTTTGTAAGGTGACCTACGTGGTCATGAACAAAAGCAGCCATGAAGCCATCCGCTATAAGGTGGAGCAGACAAGTGGCATGGCGCCGAACCTGCCGGCGGCCGTGCGAAGCCCGTATGCGAAGGACTTTAGGTATTGGACTGATGAGGCTTGTACGTCGCCGGCCGGTGAAATCACGGCGGATGCCGTCATCTACGTGACCTACGAGGTGGACAACGAGGCGCTGACGGCGGCGGGCATCGCACTCGATGGCGCCACGCCCTACAACATACGGGCCAACAGGCAGTATTTCCACAACAATGCGGACGCCCTGCTGGGTGAACTGTCCCCGTCGAACCTCGACGATACCGAATATGAGTGGTACCTCGGCGGCAACGACCCCTACGACGTGCGGATAGGGAGCAAGGCACGCGCCGGCAAATACATCGAGCGCGCCGCCTACGACAACACGGCCAGCCTCAGCGGCCTGGGCACGCTCCTGACGCACAGCGCTGGCCACGACGTGCCGGCCTTCATCCTGATGAACGGACGGCCCGGCAGCTTCGAACTGATGGCCGCCACGGCGGAGAAGACCGATGCCGCCGCCGCACTCCCTGCAGAGATAAAGAACCGCCTGAGCTATCTGGGCTACGACGGCGGTCCGGCCCTGCTGGGCGTGGGGGGCGACGATGCCAATCCCGTTTATCAGAGCGGCATGAACGCCTTGCAGATAGTGCTGCGCCGCCCCGTCTCCAAGACCACCTACCACATCATGAACCTCAGCGGAGCGGAAGCCGTGCAGTATGCCGAGCACCAGAGCGCGGGCAGCAAGCCCTCCGTGCCCGAGGCCATACGGAGCCCCTTCGCCACCGGCTGGCAATACTGGAGCGATGCCGCCATGACCACGCCGCTCAACGCCGTGCCCGAGACCTCGGCCGACGTCTATGTGAGCTACGTCTATGACGACGCCACGGCCTCCGTGCTGCAGCTCGACGGACAGCGCTTCTACAACATGCAGGCGGCCGGCCGCTATCTGGCGGAGGCCGACGGCGCCATCGATGTCAGCGCCGCCGCGCTCGACACCGATGAGGCGGTGTCCACCGACAATCTGTGGGCCTTCGACGGCACCACGGGCGGCCACGGCATCGATCCCTACGACCTGCGCCTGGTCAACAAAATGTCGGGCGAGATTTACGCCGGCGCCCCCATGACCTACGGCGTCGATACGGAGACCACCATGCACATGAGCGACGGCGAGGAGGACAACTTCCGCTCCGCCTTCTTCCTCGCGGCATCGCCGACAGGGGAGGGGCTCTATGAGATGGTGCTCGCCTCCGGCGCGGGCATCACCGACAACATCCTGGCCGCCGTCAACTGTCACGACGGCGAGACGCTCCACCTCAACCGCACGTCAGACCTTCAGCACGGCGCTTCGGCCCTGGCAGTGAAGATGACCTCGCCCCTCAGCCGCTATATTTATAAGGTGAAGGACAAGAGTGGACGCATCGCCATTCAGGCCGTCGGCGAGGGCACCGCCGGCGAGGCGCCCGAGATTCCCGACGTGATTAAGAGTCCGCTGGTGAAGACCTACTACTACGACACGGAGACGCTGCCCTACAGCAACGGCACCGCCGTCATCACCGTGACCTACGACGTGGACGAGAGCAAGCTCTACGCCCCCAACCTCTACGGCAGCGTCTTCTACAACCTGCGCATCGGCGGCAACGGCTTTGTCAAGACCGGTGACGGCGATGCCGTGGCGCTGGAGTCCTCGACAGCCGAAAATAAGGCTACAGCCCTTGACGGTACACCCGAAGCCGGCGACACTTATGTATGGACGCCCTCTGCCCGCATCGGCGAGACCGATGCCATTGATCCCTACGCCCTCACCCTGAAGCACAGCAACGGCAACATCCTGAGTGCGGCCTCCGCCGCAGGCGGCGCCAACGAGCTGACGCTCAAAACTTCCCCGGACACCTACAACCGCTTCATGCTGCTTGAGGGCATGATGGACAGTTACGAGTTGATGGCCGCCACGGGCGAGACGTTGCCGCTCGGTCAGTATGCCTACCTCGGCAAGAGCGGCTCCGGGGCCTATCTCGTCAACGGTCAGGCCTACACCCACGACAAGGGCAACATCTCCGTGGAGTTGGTCAGCTTTAAATACGACTACACCTATGTGGTGGTCAACAGGAGCATGCTGGAGGCCGTGCGCATCGTGAAGAAGCAGGACGGCGGCAACCGCGTGATGCTGCCCGACGAACTGCGTTCGCCCCTGATTCCCGATGAGAACTACCACTACTATCTCGCCGACGCCTTCTCCACCATCGGCACGGCGGAGGACGGCTTCATCGGCACCTACGCCGACAGGGGCAAAGCGGAGTCCAAATTCGTTGAGGCCGGCGGCACGCGCACCGAGCAGACAGAGTTGCCCTACAGTCCCCAGACCTACTACGTGCAATACGACGCCTATGAGCCGCAGGGCGACGGCCTCATCCTCGACGGCACTGTGAAGTACAACATCGCCAATTACGACGGCAGCAACTACGGCTTCCTGAGAGCCAACAACATTCAGGACAATACTCAGTCGATGTCCAACCAAACGGCCGACATCGAGGGCGCCTATATTAAGGACAACCTGGCTCTGTGGACGCTGACGGGCAACGACCCCTACGACATTGTCATCGTCAACCAGGCCAACACCAACAAGAAACTCACCACGTGGTGGGCCACCTCTGGCGCTAATCCCGGCGGTATTGAGGTGTGGAAGGAGGACCGGAGCAACTGGAACGGACACGACTTCATCCCGCAGCGTTGGGCTGTGCTCAGGCACGAGGACGGCGGCTACCGCCTGATGTCGCTTGTGCCGGTGAAGTACGAGCCGACAAGCGACGGCGAGGCGGCCTACAGCGTGATATCCACCCGTTGGTCGACGGGCAACGTCACCACCGCCGACCAGGGCATGAGTATCCGCTTCATCCCCGCCACGCTCCACAACTACCGCTTCCACCTCACCACGAAGGTCGATGGCCGCAACCTCACGGTGACGACGAGCGAGGTGTGCCGCTCGCCGTTCAGGTTGCCCGAGGTGCTGGAGCGTCAGTATTGCGACTACACGGTGAAGTATTACGTGCTCAACGACGGCGACAACGCCACCCGCCAGCCCGTGCCTCAGGGCACGGACGGCGCCGAGGAGAAGACGCTCAGCCTCTCCACGGGGCAGTTCCCCTATTTCCAGTATGTGGACGGCCTTGCAGATAACGACCCCGGGAAGATTGTCGATATCTATGTGGACTACACCGTTCGTCCCCACTTCATTCAGGAGAACGGAGTGGATAAGACAGACGCGCAAGGCAACAAGATTGTCAATCCCGACGGCATTCCTTTCCGCCTGATGGCTGTGAAGCCCGAGACCGTGCACTTCCTGCTGAACAATATGCCCGAAGGCGTGTTCGACCTCAGCACCTACGACAAAAGGACGGAGTCGCTGGCGGCCTACGGTCTGGACGGTCGCCGCTGCGACTACCTCTTCTTCCTCGTGATGAAGACCGACAACGACTTCTCCAACGCCAACGGTCAGTATTTCCTGCGCCGCGAGGACAGCGGACGCATCTCCATGCTGGAAAACAAGTTCGCACCTCACTACAGGGACGCCGACAACTACCGCAACTGGACCTACAGTCGCTGCGCCGAGGCCTACCGCGAGAGCGACCACAGCGTGTTTGAGGAGAAGAAGTGGCTGTGGGCCTTCGCCGGCGACCCCTACGACCTCTACGTGTTCAACGTCAACTCCGTGGTGGAGGAGACATACGACGCCATCCGCGAGCAGACAACCATGGTGGCCACCCACCGCGACCACCTCACGACATACACCACGCAGAGCAACACCTCCGGCACGGTGAAGGAGCATGCCGTCAGCACCTTGGCCTACAGCGACCCCGCATCGTCGTTCTACCGCTGGGGTCTGGCCAAGGGCCGGGGCAAGAATGCCGACAACACCTTCAGCTTCATCACGAGCGAGTTCACCGGCACCGACCCGAACTACACCGACCCCACAATGCCCGCCGAGGACAGTCAGCCGCTCTACTGGCGCATGGATAAATCGAAGGTGGACGGCAAGACCCAGGTGCTGCTCCAGCCCCACACCGCCGACACCACGGCGCTCGACTACAACATCCTGCCGCTGGCCTACGAGCCGGTGAAGTATGAGAATCTCCGCTTCGTGCTGAAGCGCAGCGATGAGGTGGAGACCTACAAGACGACGTACCATAATACATCGGTGGCCAATGTGAAGGTTTACACCGACAATGACCCTTCAAAGGAGGTGGTTGAGAACCCCACTCCGCAACAGCAGGCTGCGGCTCAGCAGGCTCAGATGAAGTTTATCGATGCGCTGCCTTCGGGCACGGTGCGTATGTATTCATCCGTCGCCGAACGCCAGTATGTCCAGGGCGACCGCATCACTATAGATGACTTCCCCGTGGAGCTCCGGCGCCAGTTCTGCGCGTATAATCTCTATAAGGACGACTACTTCACGCCTGCCGGCACGGAGGGTTATTTCGTGGTGTACGGTCCGGAGCAGGGTGAGGTGCAGACCGACAACAAGGGCAACATCATCTATAACGAACAGGGCAAGGCCATGTTCAACTACTACGCCGTGGATCCCGAGACGGGAGAAGCTGTCTATGTGGCTCCCGGAGTGCGTCGCGGCGCACCCCCCCAGACCATCTACGTGGAATACACCGTCAACACCGACATCTTCCTCAAGGAGCAGCCGACGAGGGCACAGGTGGACGATATGCTGGCCAACAACGACCACGTCTATTTCATGGACTTTGCCGACCCCAACAAGATGAAGGGCAAGGAGATGGCCTACAACACCGGCCACCACGCCTACTACGACGAGACGGCCACCTTCCAGAGTCAGATACGTGATCTCTATGAGGGCCTCGCTGCCGAGAAGCGTGTGTGGAACGGTTCGGAGTTTGTCGATGACACCGAACAGAAGTTCAACTACTGCCGCTACAAGACCACCGAAAACCGCATGGAGACCGTGCCCGAGGATCTGAAGTGGTATTTCGTGGGCGACCCCTACAAGACACAGGTCTATTGCACGAAGGACAACTTCAACCAGACCTCCGTCACGGTGAACGGCGTGGTCAAAGACCCGGGCACGGTGCCCTCCAACCTCTGCCGCTTCAACCCCGTGGAGACCAACTTCCAGTTTGTGGTGGATTGCGTCCACTTCCGCACGCCCGACGAAAGCCTGATTGACGAGCGCGCAAAGCTGACCTACACCGACACCGACGGCACCGACGTGGAGGTTGACAACCCGAACTACGGCAAGCCCTATTTCCCCAACTTCTACTGGGAGATGGTGCCCACCACCACGGGCAACGACAAGGCCTTCGCCCTGCGCTTCCGTGCGGACAATCCCGTGCTGGGCTACCGCGACGTGTTCTATTATCTGGCCCACGACGGCATCAAGCGCACCTACAAGGAGGCGCGACGCGAAAACCCGAAGGCCTACGGCATCAACCTGAGTTACGACGAGGACAACAAGATGATTCTCACGGGCGAATATACCGGCTACCACGCTTCCAACGACGCCAACTGTGCCATCACGCTGATGCAGCCCACGAAGATCTACTTCACGGCCTACAAGGAGAACTACGAGAGCGAACCCGTCGTGCGCGAGGAGTTGTCGGAATACTACGGCATGGGCGAGACCGTCACCGAGGTGCCCCGCCATCTGCAGCGCAAGTTTGTGCAATACGGCAATCTGGAATACCAGAAGAACAACTCTGCGGATTGGAACGCCTCCTCCGGCTTCCCCTTCACGCTTTCTGATGACAATTACTACAATCTGGAGTACTGCGCCCACGAAGACGCTGTGCTCCTGAAGCACGAACTGCGCGGCAAGACGGCGCGCGCCTCGTTCAAGTTCCGCGTCACCTACACCGTGGATGACCTCACGAGCAACGGCGAACACATCTTCACCACGCCGGCCGACTTCGCCAACCCCGACAGGAAGCCCCAGTGGCTCGACGTCGATGTGAACCGCAACAACTGGCTCTACTACGACAAGACCCACATGAACGGCGACCGCATTGAGTGCGACACCACGCGCACCTCGAAATATCCCACCACGGCGCAAAGCAGTGCGATGAGCGGATGGGACACCGGCATCAAAGGCCTCCACTGGGCCTTCGTGGGCGACCCCTACAGCTTCACCGCCGTCAACCGCCGCCGCTGGGAGGACAACGGACAGCCGCGCCGCGCCGCCGCCGGAGCCAACTTCTGGCTGGGCACCGACTATGAGACGAACACCGCCGGCGACAAGCGCAACTTCACCAAATTGGGCGACACCGACGTCAGCCGCGACTACAACGTGGACAACGATGCCAACGGCAACACCGCGTGGAGCCTGATGATGTGCAAGACGGGCGGCGCCGCCGACTACTTCATGCGCACCGCCTCGCTGAAGACCGCCACCGTGAGCGAACTCGTGGGCGACTACACCAACAGCGATGCGCGCAATATGACCAACCACTACGCCCGACTCGTGCGCGAGGACTTCACGAAGCAGGGCGACCCCGCCACGCAGAGCAGCTTCACGCTGGCCGACTTCAGCCTGAAGACCAAGACGCAGGACATCCAGAAGGTGGAGGTGCGCACCGCCGTGGCCGAGGACGACGACGGCGCCGACAACGACTGCTTCGACGCCAATGTGCGCATCTACGACAAGGACGGCAACCTGAAGGCCACGCTGAAGCATGTGGAGGTGACCTACGGCGACGTGTTCGCCTCGCTGCCCTACACGCTGCGCCGCTACGGCTGCAACTACAACGACTGCTACCAGCTCGTCTATAACGGCTACACGGGCGCCGCCAACGACGCCACCGCCGTGGCGGCCTTCAACAGCGCCGTGAGCGAGCGCCTGCAGAGCCTGGGCAATTTTACGGGGACGGGCAATGCCGAGTCGTTTGTCACGCAGAAGCAGAAGGACGCCAAGTTCAGCGACGCCTCCATCGACATGACCAAACTCATCCGCGACGTGGACGGACGGCGCTACATCGAAATCGCCTACGTCTATAGCGTGGACGAGGCCGTGGCCCCCTTCTTCACCTCGCTCAACGACGCCCGGCAGGACGAATACACCTGGACCAACGCCTACTATCAGTGGGAGCAGGAATACAAGGGCACCAACCTGCGCGTGGTGGAACTGGTGGACGTCTTCGACCACTACGTCTATAACGCCGACGGCCACATCGTCGATGAGGTCTATAGGAAGGAGGAGCGCGTCACCTATCCCCAGGGCAACAGCTACTCCACGCCGATGGACGGCTGGCTCAACAGCCACGCCGGCAACACCCCGGCTTACGGCGACGAGCGCACGCAGAGCGAGGACAACAGGCAGAAGTGGAGCCTCGTGGGCGACCCCTACAGCTTCGAGATGACCAACTACGCCCAGTATCTGGACAACAGCAGTTCGGCACTCTACGCTTCCGCCGATGCTGATGACGGCACGCAGGTGAACGCCTCCAACACGCAGAAGAGCCACTGGGCCATCGTGCTGGGCGACGTGAAGACCACGCTGAAGGACGGCAAGCGCGTCACCGTGACCGACGACAACGGCGACCCCGTGCGTCTCTACTACCTGGCCCTGATTGACGACGACGAGAGCAGCGCCACCTACGGCATGGCCCTGAAGTATGTCACCTTCGACCGCGCCCGCGACAACAAGGACCTCAAGTCCGCCGACCAGTATCTCTACCTCGACGGCGGAGCCCTGCTGACCAGCGACCCCACGGGCAACCTCTACGACGCCGAGGGCGTGAAGGGCTTCAACCTGGCCGACCTGCTGAGCTACGCCAACATGGTGGTCTATCACCTCGTGATGCCCCACCGCCATTCGCTCGACTACGCCGACACTTGGCCGGACGCTACTGAAGAGGAAAGGGATAAGAGGGATATGGACAGGATGGTGATCGACCGTCACCTGGCGGAGTGGATGAAATACAAGCATCCGGACTATATGGCCGACGCCGCCACCGTCACGATTGACGGCACCGGCTACACCTGGAAGAGCGACAACTTCCTGGCCGGCAAGGTGAGCAGCGGCACCGGTGCCGTGACGAAGGGCAGCCCCTTCAAAGACCGTATGGAATCCGGGGCAAAGACGGTAATCACAGGCTGGCTGAAGGACGCCACGCTGCGCGACATCCTTACCGACAGCATCCCCGACTACACCGCGACCAACGTGGCCATCGGCAACAAACTCACCGTGCCCTGGTACATGAAGCGCCAGCACTGCCGCTACACGCTCTACCAGCGCGACGTGCTCAAGTCGCTCACGCTCAACGGCACCAACGAGTATCCCAAGGGCAGCGGGCAATATCCGTTGAACTACGCTTATCTCAAGAACGCGGCCGGACAGTATGTGGACCGCGAGGGCAACGTGGTGGACGAGGAGCACCGCATCCAGCTCTTCCTCGATGACGGCCGTCCCGCCTACGAAATCAAGTGGGTATCGGTGGTGGACTACTGGACTGCAGGCGAAGATGCGGAAAAGACCGCCAGAGTCAAAGCCGCGGCGGCGCAGACCGGCAGGGAACTGAGCAAACTGACGAAAGAGATACATAAAGACCGCATGGTGGTCATCGACGTGGTGTATGAGACGGACGACGACAACTTCCGATTCGCCAACGACGGCCGTGAGACCAAGGCGTGGTATTCCATGATGACGCTCAACGACGACAACGGCCTCATACGCTACTCCTACAAGGACGGTGTGGGCGCCGTGCGCGACCGCAGCGTGCACGCCACCAACGATGTGCTTTGGGCGCCCGAGGGCGACCCCTACGGCTTCGTGGTGCGCAACCGCTACGCCACCGTCAACGGCACCGGCTGGGACAAGGTGGCCCTCACCACCGAGGCTGCGGCCTACAACGCAGAGACGAACGACGACGTGACCTCCACCGATGCCTTCAACGAATATAAGGTGAAGCAGGATTTGCAGAAAGAGCACAACGCCGTCTTCGAGATGATGGGCGGCATGAGCGACCGCAGCTTCCTCATGCACCCGACGGCAGAGCGCCTCTCCACCGCCGACGAGGCGTTCGCCGGCAGCTATGTGAAGTTCAACACCGAGACCCACCGGGCCGCGCTGGCCTACGTGAGCGACGCCAAGCACACGGCCAACACCGACCGCGACGCCAACTGGCGCCTGACCGTGACACCCGAGCAGCTCTTGCCCTATTTCGACCGGGCGGGCTACGTGGGCGGCCTGAAGCCCGAGGTGGCCGGATCCTTCACCAACCGCGGCTACTACGGCACGCTCAACGGCTGGCGCACCGCCTACCGCAGCAATCCCGACGTGATGGACTTCACCACGGTGGAGGCCATCCGCAACCTTGTCTATGACGGCACGTTCGCCAACGCTGCCGGCACATGGCCCCAGCAGTTCACGGCGACCAACCTCGTGCCCGTGGGCAACGGCTTCTACCGCATCCTGGCCTACTCGCGCCAGGCGCTCGACCACGATGACGCGGGCATCATGGGCACCATCTACAACGGCGTGCAGGGTCCGCGCTACATCAGCGGCTACCGCCACCTCTCCGAGGCCCGCAAGAAGAACTTCAGCACCAACGGCGCCCTGCCGCTCCACTGCTACGAGACCGACGAGGCCCACGCCACGATGAAGACCTTCGGCGCCTTCACCAAGCTGGCCGCCAACCTGAGCGCCACCGACACCGATGGCACGCGCGCCCTCGATGCCCATCCTGCCCTGAGGGGCAACATCGAGGTGCTCCCCGTGGAGTACGACCCCTCCGGCATCTTCCGCTTTGAGAGCACCGGTACCTACGGCCGCTACAATATCGCCACCCAGGGCATGAGTCTCAAGGGCACGGCGGGGGCAGGGGAAGCCGGAGTGACAAAGCTTTCGTATGAAACGCCCGACGACTGGCGCCTGATGGACATCGGCGGCGGCGTGGTCACCATGCAGCGACTCACCACGGCCGACGACTCGGAGCCAAATGTGGCGTCCAACATGCAGACGGGCTACCTCAGCATCGACCCCGCCCACCGTTACAGCGTCACCGTGCACACGGCCAACGAACTGGCGGTGACGGGCGACAGTTATGCCGCCTGGTCGAAGGACGGTGCCGACTACGCCGTGCAGACCACCAAGTGGATGCTGCAGCCCGTGGGCGTGCAGACGGAGTGGCCCTACAACGAGCTGCCCCTGAGCGTCAGGGTGAACGCCGGCGGACAGAAGCCCAACCCGGAAGACGGTAGTGGCCTCGTTGGCGAGGAAAACAAGGACAACCACTATTACGCCTCGCTCTGCGTGCCCTTCGACACCCGTCTGGAGAAGACCGTCGATGGCGCGTTCACCGCCACTGTCCAGGCTGCGCCCCACACCATCCGCCTCAGTTCCGTGAGTCAGCTCAACAACATGGGCAACCCGCAGTTCATCCCCGCCGGATGGCCCGTGATTCTCCGCACGGCAGCGCCCCTCAGGCAGAGCAGTTCCGTGAAGGACGACGGCACCGCCGTGGCCTCCGATCCTCATGTCAACCTCTACCTGCCCAACTTCGAGCCGACTCGCATTCCAGAGAACCGCAGCAAGCTGACGCTCTTCGGCACCTGCCTCGAGCAGGAACTCCCCGATGACAGTATCACGGTCATTAAGGGAAAACTCGCCACGGCCACAGGCAAGGCCATCGACTCGTGGGGGGCGAAGCCCGACGTGATGGTGTTCGGCCTGCCGTTTAAAGAGGGTGCCTCCGACAAGCGCGAGACGGCGGGCGCTTCAGACTACTATGCCTATGTGGCCGGCGACGCCGTGGGCTTCTATACCAATGAAAACTGGAAGCGCGACAACGGCGCCACGTCGGCCACCGCCAAGACGGCCAACGACGCCACGCTGGAGACCTCCTTCCTGGCCACGGCACGCAACGCCACCTACTATCAGAGGAGCAACAAGTACGTATATCATAATAAGGTGTTCTACCTCCACGACTACACCGGTTCCGTGCTTCTGGCGCCCGACGGCGCTTCCAGCGACAAGATAACACCCGCCCGACAGGCCTTCGCCGCCCTCTTTGAGGAGACCGACATCAGGGAACTGGAGGAGGAGGCCGACGACCCGCAGCCGCAGGCCAAGGACGTGAGGTGGGGCGTGTTCGACCTCGCCGGACGGCAGTTGCGCACCCGTGAGGCCGTGCTCAACGGCACGTGGCGCCGCCACCTGCCCCCCGGCATGTATATAGTGAACGGCAGAAAACTCTTAATCAAGTGATGAAAACCAAACCGACGATAATCAGACGAATCTTTGCGGCGTTGCCGGCCCTGATGCTCTGGGGCTGCGCCCAGGAGGCCGCACTCCCTGATGAGACGGACGATGCGCCCGCAGGCGAGGCAGATGCCGTCATCTTCAGCGGCACCGTGGTGAGCAGCCGCATGGCCACCAAGGCCAACACCTCGCTGCGCGACCGCACGGAGACCGCCCTGCAGAGCACAGCGACCAACGGCGGCTATAAGGTGGGCCTCTTCGGGGCCTACACCGGCAGCAGTGCCTGGAGAGCAACGGCCACGGCCGACTTTTTCTTCAACCAAGAGGCCACCATTGATGACGGGGGCGCCAACCTCAGCTATTCGCCCCAGCGCTTCTGGCCCAACAACGATGACGGCAAACTGAGTTTCTGGGCCTACTATCCCTACAACGCCACGGGCGACCCGGGCGAGCACGGCGTGCACATCACCACCGACAGCGAGACGGGTGTCGCCGCCGGCACGGGCATGGGCAAGATGCAGTTCACCATGCAGAAGGACGCCGCCGACCAGAGCGACTTCATGATAAGCGCCCTGGTGGCGAATCAGACGAAGCCCCGTTTGGCGAGTGCAGGCAACCCCACGCGCATTCCCCTCAAATTCTACCACATGCTGGCGCAGGTGCGCATCTACACCGTCATCACCGGGCGCGACCGCGTGCAGTATATCACCACCGGCACCGACGGCGAGGGCAATCCCGTCTATCTCACGGCCACATCGGATGACGTCAGCGCCGGGCGGCAAATCACCGACGAATACGGCGTGACCCGAACAGTGGTGCTGGGTGAGAAGATACCCGACGATGCTTCGTGGGCCCCGGGCTATGATGCCGGCAATATCAAGACCGTGCGCTGGAGCCGCAGCGCCACCGCCGACCCCGCTAACCCCGGCAACTATGCCGACCTCAGCTACAGCGTGGCCTTCAACAACATCCACACCTCGGCGCTCTTCACGCCCACGGTGACGGAGAGCGCGGGCGTTTATACCACCACGTTCAGCAGCGAGGTGAAGGGCAGTCTGGGCACGGTGACGGTCAACAGCTATGTGCCCAACCTGGCTACGGCGGCGGACAACGACTGGTTCCAATACAACGGCGGCAAGCGCGTGATGCTCAATACCGACCACCTCTACGGCGATACCTACTACAATCGGGGCAACATCCTGCTGGTGGTGCCCCAGACGCTGAGTGACGACGACACGCCCAGCATCGCGGTGGAGGTGACCGACAAGAGCGATGCAAGCAAGAAGGCAAAGATCACGGTGAACCTTCAGCAGTTGGACATCCGGTGGGAGAGCGGTTTCATCTACTGCTACGCCCTCTTAGAGGAACTGATGCCGGGCGACGACAAGGTGAAGGGTCCGGAGAGCATCATCGTGGTGTTTGATCCGGACAGGAAGACAGACCAGTGGTGAATGAAGAGTGAAAAGTGAAGAACGAAGAGTGAAGAGTGAACATCCGACCGAGCCGAATACAGAGCGGAACTTGTTCAGACTCTGTTGAGGCGAGTAGGATGTCTATGGAGTGAAACTCCATGAAGAATGATGCTTATGTGCAGAAGAAATATAAAGAGAATTGTTCACGCGGTGCACATCACGGCAGCCGTTGCGCTGTGCACGGCGGTGCTCCTGGCCTCGTGCAGCGAGGACAGTGTGCCGGAGAGCGACAAATTGTCGCTGACCGGGCAGACGGAGGTGGACTTCACCTTCTCCACGCAGGCCATGACCACCAAGGGCGGCGCCACGGGCGAGATGAGCGACGCACTGCTCAAGACGGAGGGCGCCGGCGTGTTTGCCTACTACACGGGGGCCACGCCCTGGGCTACAGCCGGAAGCACTGCAACGCCCAACTTCATGTATAATCAGTATATCTTCTACGAGAGCGTGCCCGACAAGTGGTACTACGAACCCGTGAAATACTGGCCCAACGACAACGCCACCGCCGACAACGCCGGGGCCACGGGGTCGCAGGAACATGCTTATCTCAGTTTCTTCGCCTATGCGCCCTACGTCAGCAGCAGTGAACTGACGGGCAACGGCATAGTGGGCTTCAGCGCCAATTCGGCCACGGGAGCGCCCACGGTTTCCTACAAACTGGCCGACGAGGCCGCCAATCAGGTCGATTTGCTCTGGGGCACACGCAAGCAGAAGGCTTACAGCGAGGCCGACGGTTCGGCAGCCGACACCGATGCGCCCGCTGGCGATGCCGTCAACACCGACCTCACCAAGCAGACCACCGGCGAGACAGTGGACTTTCTCTTCAAGCACGCCCTGGCCAGCATCGACATCTACGTGCAGCGCGTCTTCAACGAGGTGCCGCCCCCCACGCCGCTCTCGCCCGCAACGGACAAAACGCGCGTGTTTGTCAACCGGCTGTCGCTGGCGGTGGAATCACCCAACACCGTAGCGACAGAGGGCACCTTCAATTTGGAGACGGGTACGTGGAGCGATTTGACCACCGAGTCGAAAACCATCACCATCAGCGGTGCACATCTCAACCCCGCCCTGCGGGGTACGGGGGAGCCCAACAGCGAATTGGGGGAGGTGCAGGCTTGGGAGCTGAACAGCTTCGACACCAAGGATGAGGGGGGCAACCTGACGCATCCCGGCGTCACGGAGACCGCCACGCGGATCACGCCCAACACGCAGACCTACGCCACGATGCTGATTCCCGTGGCGGGCGGCGTCACCATGAAGCCAAGTATCTCCTACAGCTTTGTGACGCAGGACGATGAAGAACTGCTCGGCCTGCCCAACGCCCTCGGCACCCACCGCTACGTACGCGTGCTCAACAACATAGAGGCCGGCTCAACGGTGACCATCGGTACACGTTCCGGTGAAGGTACAGTTGAGAATCCCTACGCTTACACTCTGGAGCGCGGCAAGCGCTATGTGCTAGTGTGCTATATCGGCGTGGAGACTGTGGAGTTTGTGCTCACCGGCGTGGAGAAATGGGATTTCCCCATCAGGATGACCACGACGGTGACGGATTTCTCCGGAAATAATATAGATCACACAGTAAGTGAACGATAAGATGAAGCGAAAGATGTTAACGCAACGATATAGATTCAGCGTATGGTGTCTGGCGGCAGCGGCGATAGTGACGCTGTACGCGTGCTCGGACACATTGTCGGAAGCACAGCCGGGCATAGTGGATGAAGGCACGCCCGACGGCATGGCTTTTGCCACCGTGGTGCAGGAGCAGGCCGACATGCAGATTAATCTTGGCGGCACCAAGGCTGCCGCAGCCCCAGAGGAATCCAATCCCGTGCATCCGCTGGAGGGCGGTGAGGGACTCTCGGTGCATCGCCTCTCATTGCCCTTCGTGGGCATCCACCCGGGCACCGTGCCCGCCGGCAGTGCTGCTGAGGCGGAGACCAAAGCCAGCAGGGAGGACATCGTGGGTTCGGACTACAAGGCTTTCCACGACACGATGGCCGTGTGGGGCTATACGGATAAGAATCGCGTGCTCTTCAACAACACGCTGCTGACGAAGGTCAACGGCTGGCGTAGTTCGCTCCGCTGGCCCTACGATACGAAGCGCAACGAGTACGTCACCAGCGACGACATGCTCAACCCCTCGACGATGTGCTTCTATGCCCTCTCGCCCTCGTTGGAAGCTATGGAGATGGCGCTGAAGAACAGTCCGAGCAACGCAGTGAAGCCTCAGTTTGAATACACCGTGCCCGACAATCCCGCCGCCCAGCGCGACCTGCTCTACGGCGAGTCGGGCGACATCAGTATCGCCTCAATAGGCAGAGATGCAAACTTGGGAAACGACAACAAAATTGTCTCCCTCACTTTCCGCCACATCCTCACCGCCGTGCGCTTCGCCCAGGGCAATATGCCCACGGACGTCACGGTGCGGCGCATCACGCTGAGCGGCATCAAGAATAAAGGCACTTATAATCCCGCCAACTATAACTCTGCGACCGACCCTGTCACTTCGGGGTGGGGGAGTCCGGAGGGCAGCAAGAGCTATTCCGTCTATCCCATGCACGACGTGACTGCGTACGACAGCCATGTGTATATCGACAACGACTCCGTACTGTTTCTGATGCCGCAGACTTTGGCGGCAGGAGCCACGATGACCGTGGTGCTCCGCAAAGACGGAGAGGCCAGAGACCGTCATCTCACCTGTGCCATCGACGGAGATACGTTTCAGGAAGGCTACACCGTGACCTATGTGGTCACCGTGGGTGAAATGGAGGATGACTATTATCTGATTGTTGACCCGGAAATCAAGAGCCATGATGCGACAGGGGCGTCCGACCAAACGTTTACGGTGCATAGTTACCGCAGGTACATTGATTACCACGAGTCTTCAAGCGGAAGCAATGTGGATGTTGCCACCAGGTGGAAGGTCACGGGGTATTCATTGGACAAATCAAGTTATTCTGAGACGTCTCCCGATTGGCTTACCGTGAGCGGTGCGGGCGTCGGGGATTGGCGGACAGGCGGCAGCGCCGCGTTGAAATATTCATTAGATGCCCAGACGGCGGTCTATACATTAAATCATGCCAGCGTGCTGGCAAGCAACAATATAGGAGGTGCGTCAAATCTTGATTTATCCTGTTATCGTCCCAATGGTAACGGATTTGACAAGATAAATCCGTCGGCATCAGATAACGGCTCAACGAGGCAGCCCTACCAAACAGCCAACTGCTATATTGTGAATGCACCGGGCACTTACAGTTTCCCCATTGTTTACGGCAATGCATACGAAGGCAGCACCACATGTAAGACCGGTGATGCACTCAACCCTGGTAGTATTTTCAAGGACCATGCCAACAGGACAATCACATCCGGCAATATCATCGACCAGGTGAATTATGAGGAATCAGCATTGGACGTGGTAGAAGATGCCACGTCCGATGATAAAGCCAAAGAATCCAGCGCTACCAAAGTGCATATAAAGAAGAGGGAATATCTGTATAGCAATTCCGGAAACGACTACCAGGCACAGCTGGTATGGCAAGATAGAGCAGGGCTGTTTTCCGGTGTAACTATTCTCAGTGAGCCTGTTAAAGGCGGTACTCCCGGATACATTGCATTCCGTGTCGGCTCAAATCCCCAACCCGGCAATTGCGTCATTGCTTTTCAGGGTAAAAAAACGATTAAAGAAACCAGGCGCTTGTATAATGGAGATACAGACCTTGGCGTTGAATGGGAGAGCATCACTACGGCAGACGTTTTCGAAACCTTATGGACTTGGCACATCTGGTGTACGGACGAGGTGTTGCCCAATAATAACACCTTCACTGTTTCGGAACTCTCAGGCAAGCAAGTGGATCTCATATATCCGCGTTACGACAAGAAAAAAGGCAGCAGGATTCCCGAGTTAGAAAACTTTAGTGGCGTCAAGACATCCGTGATGCCTGTAAATCTCGGTTGGGTGCCCCAGTCGGATGAAGAAAAGATATATCAGGAGCGTGATGTGTGGGTGAAGATTGTGCAGGAGACATCCGGAAAAGAGGCCGTGGTGAAAATTCATCAGGATTGTGTGCCCGATATTGTGCCCGGCACCAGCACCATCTATCAGTGGGGCAGACCCACGGCGTTGCCGATGTTGCGTCAATACGATGCTGAGAATACGCACGTATTGCGAAATGTGTATGGAGCAACAGGCGAGACTCCGATAACCTCCGAATTCGTGAATAAGGACTTTGCTAACATTGGCGATATGGCGCTCTACCCGAAAAATATGGGACACTGCTCAAGCCCCAAGGGAGCATGGTCTGCAGTAGCACCGAATGTCGGCTTTTGGAATGCGACGAAGACACTTTACGACCCTTGCCCGGCCGGATATCAATTGCCTGAAGTTGCGGTGTTTACCGGTTTCTCGATAACCGGTGCCAGCAGCAACACGCGGACAGATCTTAATATGTGGCCATCCGACACGCAGAGATATTATGCCCCGAAGATGGGCGGTTATATGTATGCGGCCAAACATACATCTGCACCTTCCGATGCCGACCGCTACGGCACAATGGTCTTTATTCCGACGAACGGCGTTTGGTCCGGTGACAATACAGCGGGTACGTCAATGTCTGCAGTCTTCAACACAAACAAGTATATGTTTAAGGATCCAAGCATGGGGTATTGTTGGACTTATTCAAGTTCAGACAATCAGGCTGTAATCCTGTCCGTGCAACCCGACTATGGCTCGGGCTCGGGAAAGATTAGTTTTGAGACAAAAAACTATATCTGGGACGCCCTCCCCATCCGCCCGATGGCGGCCCCGTAGTGTTAAAAAAACATAATTATCGTATCGAATCGTATGGTTGGCGCAAGAGCGTTGTCGTATCTTTGCCGCCGGAAACAACAATACAGCATACACATGGAATACGAAGAAACAACGATGAAACCGACAAAATTCAAAAGCTAACTTATATTTTTCAGAATCTAACTTAGAAAATTCAAAAGATAACTTGGAAACATGAAAAAGATTCTTTTATCGGCACTGTGTGCCTTGGCCGTGTGCGCCGGAGCCGGAGCGCAGGGCAGGGCGGAAAGCCTGAAAGACGCCTATAAGGACTATTTCCTCATCGGCGTGGCCGTCAACGGACGCAACATCACGGACTCCGCCCAGAGCGAACTGGTGAAGAGGGAGTTCAACAGCATCACGGCGGAGAACGACATGAAGCCCGCCTCCGTGCACCCCGCCGAGGGCAAGTGGAACTGGGAAAGGGCCGACCGTGTGGCCGATTTCTGCCGCAGGAACGGCATCAAGCTGCGTGGCCACTGCCTGATGTGGCACAACCAGATGTGCGACTGGATGTTCTACGACAAAGACCATAAGCTGGTCAGCAAGGAAGTGCTCTACGAGCGCATGAAGGAGCACATCACGACGGTGATGCAGCGCTACAGGGACGTGACCTATTGCTGGGACGTGTTCAACGAGGCCGTGGCCGACGGGCCGCGCCGCATCGGCGCCGACGGCAAGGATCAGCCGCTGCGCGAATCCACGTTCTACAAGATATGCGGCAGCGACGAGTTCATCCGCAAGGCCTTCATCTTCGCCCGCGAGGCCAATCCCGATGCTCTGCTCTTCTACAACGACTACAACGAGTGCGACCCCGTGAAGCGCGACCGCATCTGTGAGATGATTGGCGCCATGAAGGCCGACGGCGTGCCGGTGGACGGCATCGGCATGCAGGGCCACTACAACATCTACGGCCCCTCGGAGGAAGACATCGAGGCCGCCGTGAGCAAATATGCTGCGATTGTGGACCACATCCACATGACCGAGCTCGACATCCGCGTAAATCAGGAGATGGGCGGACAGCTGCGCTTCAACCGCAACGAGGGCGCCCGCATCAGCGGCGATCAGAAGCTGATGCAGGAGGCCGAGTATGCCGCTGTGTTCCGCGTGATGCGCCGCCATGCCGACAAGGTGGACTGCGTCACTTTCTGGAATCTCAGCGACCGCGACTCCTGGCTCGGCGCCGACAACTATCCTCTGCCTTTCGACAAGGACTACAAGCCCAAGAACGTTTATCGTGTGATACGCGACTTCAACGCCGCCGCCGACACGGCCGCCATCAAGGAGGACTTCAAGCCTTCGGCCACCTGCCAGCCCCGCCAGCAGTATCCGCAGGTCAACTCGCAGGGTTATGTGCGCTTCCGTGTGCAGGCTCCTGCCGCCCGCTACGTCATCGCTTCTGCCGGTCACGGCGGCCACATGGGCGGCACGGTGCTGAAGCGTCAGGAA
>CADAVI010000004.1 GCA_902791295.1 uncultured Bacteroidales bacterium
AAATACATAAAAAAAAGAAGGTTGTCTCACGACAACCAATCTTTTACTAACCTTAAATCTAATACCATGAAAAACACGGTGCAAAGGTACGGCTTTTTTCCAAATATGCAAACATTATACATCTTTTTCTTCAATCCGCCCGCATTTTCTTGATTTATGTCAAGACAAAACGGTATTTTGACCGCTTTTTCAGAATTCTATGCCGATTTTACCGACAACCGAGAGGCTTTGTGCCGGAATGAAGCTGTTGAGCAAACTGCCGTATTTGAAGTTGCCGTTCGTGGCATTGTACACATCAAGCGACAGGGACAGCCACCTGTTGCTTTTGTCTTTCAGATATTTGATGCGCCAGTCGGCACCTACATTCAGCATTACCTGCGGTCCGTTTTCGTAGAACGATGCCGAGCCGGCCCTGTCGCCCGTGATGGCTTCAAGCAGATATCCCACGCGCTTGCCGTCTTCAGGCATCACATTTTTGATGGTGTGTATCAGTTGCTGTAAGGAGGCTTTTTCCGCAGGAGTCAACTGACGCCCCAGCGAAGTGGCGTCTATGGTGGCGAATCTCACATAGATGAGAGCTACAGTGGCGCGGATTCCTTCATCCGGAAAATTTTCTATCACGTTTTTCATGCTTTGGAAGCAGGCCAAGTAGTCGCTGAGGTTCATCTCTACCATGTTTTTAGGCACCAGTGATGTGAGCCGGTTCTGCACCAGCGGCGTAGCTGTCTCAAAATGCATGTTGCCTCTCAGCCACAGTTCACCGCCACGTTTGGCGTTCACCACGCGCACGCCGGCCGTCAGATTGAGCAGAAATTCCGGTATGTTGCCGATGCGCATGTTTTCCGTTGAGCCGTAGTGCTCCAGTCGGAAGGCATGCTGGTAGGTGGTATTCAGATTGACGTAGGTGTTGAGAGCGCCGTTGCGATCGTTGTGCTTCCATTCGCCCACGAATTCCAGGCCGCCGACATCCACATGTCCGGCGTTGTAGAAGGGGCTGCCACCGTTGGTGAACGTCTCGGTGGGCGAATAGACCACCTGATTGAGCGACATGTTGTAGAAGGCGTTGAGTTCCATGCGCAATCCGAGGTCTTTTCTGTCCCACGCACCGCTCAGCGAGAAAGCGTCCATCGTCTGCGAAAGCATTTTCTTTCCGCCGGAGAAGACCACCAGTTGGGAAGCTCTGTAGAAATAGGGCGCATCCACATAAGCGCGCGAGTAGCTGAGTCGTGTGCTCCATGTCTTCGAGGGCAGATACACTAAAGCGGCACGGGGCGAGACCGTGTTGGTCTTGTAGCCGTCGAAGCGGTTTTTGTGGTCAAAGCGAAGACCTCCGTTCAAGACAAGCTTGCCCGGGATGAAATAGTGTTTGAGCTGCACGATGCCCGACAGGGTGTAGTCACGCCCCTTTTCCACGACATTGTTGTCGGAGTAGTGTGTCTTTTCGTAGTCGAAGCCCAACTGGAAGCGTGAGTCGGTGAGCACCAGATGCTCGTATTGTCCGCCTACGAGCAGCGATCCGTGTTGGCCTTCCTCCCGTCCGTAGTTCCACGAGGCGTTGGCACCCCCGCCGAATGTGAAGCCCTTGCTGGAGATGGTTTCCCATGCACCGCGCGTTTTTACGTCTTCCAGCGAACTGAGGGCAAAGTCCGGGAGTTGCAGGGTTTTGAGCATGAGATAGGCGATGCCGAAGGGGACGGAGTCGCCGAGCACGTTGTAGATTTGGCGTTGTTCGTAATGGGCGTAGCCGTTGGCCGAGAGTGTAACGCGATCCCAGGAGTGGTTGTAGCCGAGGTCCACGTTGATGTTCAGGTGGGACAGACCGGGACGCTCTCCTTCGTTGGTTTCGTACTTGTCGTAGGAGAAGGGCTTGTCGAAGTTGATGAGCATGTAGCGGGGCACGGGCTTTGAGTGGTTGGCGGTTATGCCCAGATTCACGTCGCCCCAACGCGCCTTCAGGCCCACATCGAAGGCCGGCATTTCGCCAAAGCCACCCACGTAGTGGTCTTTGCCCTCCACATTGACGCGTTCGCCCCTGATGTTGTTGACCGATGCCCAGAAGGTGAGCTCCTTGTGCAGGTCGCCCTGTCCGTACATGAACGAGCCGCCGTAGTGTCCGAACATGCCGGCTGTCAGCTTCAGGCTGCATCCTGAGAGTTTCGCGCCCTCTTTGGTAAAGATGTTCACCACGGCCGAGAGGGCGGTGTTGCCGTAGAGCGATGAAGCCGGACCGCGCAACACCTCGATGTGGTCAATCTTGTCTACGTTGATGTTGTAGTCCATCGGCTCGGAGTTGTTGATGGAGGAGTTGAGCCGGTGTCCGTCTTGCATCACGAGGATGTTTTCCTGCGAGTTGCCGTAGAGACCGCGCATGGCGACGTTTGACTCCATATTGTCAATGCGCACCATGCCGGGCACAAAGAGGCAGAGCAACTCCCTCACGGTGCGGCATCCCGAGATGCGTATCATCTCTTCGGTGATGATGGTCACGGGCACGGGGGCTTCTTCCAGCGACTCTTGCTGCTGGGAAGCCGTGCGGATGGTGTTGTCGCCCTTCTTCAGACGCTCCAGCATATCCTGGAAGCGCGGATCGGCGCCGTATTCCCTGTAATAGGGGTCTTGTGCGAGCAGTTTTTTTGCCCACTGTTCCGATTCCAGAAACTTGTCCTGATAGAACGCCGAGAGTGCCAGCAGGCGATAGGCCGTCACCAGCTCCTGTCCTTTCAGGAATCCCAGCGAACTCTTGACGATGGAGTCCGACTCGCTGAAACGTCCCTTCTCAAAATAATCGAATGCACTGTCGCTCACGGAATTTTGTGCACACACCACCGCGGCATTTATGCAGAGCAGGTATATGATGGTCTTCAGGCGCATGGTCACTTCAGTCGAATGGGGATACTTATGGTGAATACGGTGCCCTGATGGGGTGTAGAGGTGAAGCTGAGCTTTCCGTGATGGCGGTTCTGTACGATGTCCTGTGTGATTGGCATGCCCAGTCCCGTGCCCTTGCCGATAGGCTTGGTGGTGAAGAAGGCCTCATAGAGTCCCTTCTGCACTTCTTCCGTCATGCCCATGCCGTTGTCCTCGATGCTGATGACGAGGGTGTCGCCCTCGCAATGAGCCTCCACGTTGATGGCCGGCGAGTAGCCCTCCTCGTTGAGTGCCGAACGCTCCTCCACCGTATAGCAGGCGTTGTTCATCAGATTGAGTACGGCGCGCGAGAGATCTTGCGGAATCACCATCATCTTGGGCATGTTCTCCTGATAGCGCTCCGTGATGCTGATGTTGAAGTCCTTGTTGTGGGCCCTCATGGCGTGATACGACAGCCATACGTATTCGTGCACCAGCGCAGCGATGTCCGTGGGCAGGAACTCACCTTCTTTGCCGCGACTCTGCAACAGGATGCCGCGGATGATGCTGATGGCGCGCTCACCGTGCTCCTCGATTTTCTGCATGTTGTCCTTGAGGTCTGCCGCGATTTCCTGCATCTCCTCGGCATCTTCCTCCTGCAACTTCTCGGCGGAATCCTCTATCAGTTCCACCAGGTCGTTGAGCAGTTTGCCCGACATCTTGGAGAAGTTGATGACGAAATTCAGCGGATTCTGTATCTCATGTGCGATACCGGCCGCGAGCATTCCCAGCGACGCCATCTTCTGCTGCTGATGCAATTGCTCTTTGAGTTTTTCGATTTCGGTCATAGCGTAATAGTGAATTCCGTGAACTTATATTTCTCGGACGCCACGGTGATATTGCCGCCGTGGTCCTGAATGATTTGTTGGGCCAGATAGAGGCCGATGCCCGAGGCTTCCGCCGTGGGCTTTGTGGTGAAGAAGGGGTCGAACACCTTGCCGATGACTGTCTCCTCGATGCCGATGCCGTTGTCCCACACGCGGATGCAGGCCTTGCCCTCGGGCGTGCGCTCCAGGATGAGGGCCAGACGCGGATGATAGGGCGTCGTCACTTTCTTGTCCGTGACCGGGTTCTCGCCCAGTTCGATACGTCGGCGTATGGCGTATGCTGCATTACCCAGGAGTGCGGTGAGCGTCTGCGATATCTGTTCGGCGTTCACGTTGGCCATGACCGGCTCCTCAGGCCGTTTCCAACTGCACTCGACGTGGCCTTTCTCTATTTCCTCCTTATAATAATTAAGCAGCATGTCCACGTCCTGCTGACAGATGACGCAGAGATCCGTTTCCTGACGGTCCTTGCTGCGCTCTTTGAGCACTTCCTCCATCGCCTTGAGGATGCGGGTGGTGGAGAGGCCGTGCTGCTCGATCTTTTCCAGATTCTGATCCATCATGTCCATGATGTCCGTGGCGTCGTCGTAGTTATCGGCCGACATGGCCACGCGCTCGGTCTCTATGTCTTCGCGCAGGTCCTTAATAAGTCCGCGCGTGAGGTGCGAGAAGTTGCCCACATAGTTCATGGGGTTGAGGATGCGGTCGATGAGGCCCTTGGTCAGTTTGCCCACAGTGGCTTCGCGCTCCTGCCGGATGAGGGCGTCCTGCGCTTCGCGCAAGTCGCGCGTGCGCTCTGAGACAATCTGTTCCAACTTGAGTTGCCGCTTCACCATCACCTTCACACGCCAGCGGTAGAGCAGGTAGATGAGCACCATCGTCAGGATGATGTAGATGGCAATGGCGGTCTTGCTCTCTTCGAACGGAGGCGGCAGCGACACAGCCTTCCAGTTGCTCTCGACGATGTTGCCGAAGGGGTCGAGGGCTCTCACCTGAATGAAGTATTCGCCGTAGGACATACTGCGGAAATTCAGCGTCTGGTCTTCGCCCCAAGGGCTCCAGTTGTCGGTCAGGTGAAGGCGGTAGCTGTAGAGCGTCCGCCCGATGAAGTCGGTCTGATCGGTGGCCACCGTGACGTTGAAGTCGCGGTCAAACTTCTTGCAGGTGCGGATATACACCTTCGGGGTTTCGGGCTGCGTCTTGGCCGCTTCGTCCAAATCAAGGCGTATCAGTCCGAACGTGCCGCCCAGCCAGGCCACATTGCCGTTCACGATGATGTTCTGTATGTTTGTGCTGTCCAAGGCGTGGAGCCATTCTTTCTGCAGGGGCGTCAACTTGTTGTTCAGCACTCTCAGGCCCAAGTCACTGGGGCGGGACTTCCAGCGGCGTCCGCTTTCGTCGGTGTAGTCCAGCAGTCGCGACAGGCCTTTGTTCTCGCCTTTGACAAACGGTGTGCGTCCGCCCTTCGACCAGTACGTGTCGCGATAAGTGTCGGTGGCCCACAGGCTGTCTTTTCCGCCCTCGGTGAAGCGGTACACATAGGGGATGTCGTCCGTCTTTTCCGCGGTTCGTCCGTCGAAGTAGCCCTTGAACACGCCGTCCACCGTGCCGAAGAGGAAGCTCTCCTCATCAAGGACGTAGAGTGAAAGAGCGTAGCGGTTGGGATAGAGCGGCTTCACCTTGTTGTCGTAGATGAACACGCCGTTGGCCGTGGCAATCAGCATCTTGCCGTCGGGTGCAGGTGCCAGTTGGCGGCAGGCCTGGTTGATGAGTTCCATGCGGCGGAAGCGGTCGTTCTCTCTCACGAACAGGCCCTGCAGCGTGCCGGCAAAGAGGCGCTCCTGATTCACGAGCACGGTGTTCACCTGTCCCCGGAGTCCGTCCTGATCAGAAAATTGCGTATAGACCTTTGAGACGGAGATGTTGAAGAGTCCGTTCTCCGTTGTGCCCCACACGGTGCCGTGTCCGTCGTAGCAGAGTGAGCCCACGCTGTTGGAGCAGAGCCCCGTCTCCTCGTTGAGTCTCCAGATTTCTTCTTTCTCTTTATTCAGAGCGATGACGCCTTGAGTTGTGGTGGCCATCAGTATGGTGCCGTCGGGCATGATCAGGCGTTTGTTCACTTCCAACTCGTTCCAGCGTTCCGGGACGATTCTCGCTTCGCGATGCTCGTGCGTGGGCACCAGATGTTCGCCCCCGTCGTGCACGTGATAGACGCTGCCCAACGTCGTCACCAGGCCGATGCCGTGCTGGTCTTCAAACAGTCGGGAGGCTTCACCGAAGCGGTCTTCCTCCGTCAGGTCGGTCGCCACAAAGTGCATCCCGACGTGTCCGTCGCCGTCAAATTCCACCCAGCCCAGATGGTTCAGTCCGGCCGCCCAGATACGACCGCTTTTGTCCATAAACAGACAGGTGAAACGGCTTGTGCCCGGGGAGTGGAGCGTTGTCCACGAGACGCCGTCCCACACCACGAGGCCTTCGAAGTTGGCCACATAGATGCGCCCCTCGTTGTCGGCCAGGATCTCGCTGCTCACGTTGTGGGCGCCGAATTCGCTGGCAGGGATGTTGTGGAAGAAGGGCAGCGCGAGCCCGTTGCCCGAGTCCATCGCCAGAAGTCTCAGAGGGAGTGCCGTCAGTATCAGGCACATCAACGTCAAACGTATATGGAACTTCATGCCTTTCATTTCAGTTTCACATAATCCACGTCGGCACCGACGTGGGTGTTCCATTCGCTTTCGGTCAGGCCTTTGCTGATGCGGTTGTGTGTGGCCTGAGCCAACTTGTCCACGGCAAATTCCCACATGATGAGCTTGCCGTTGACCAATCCGCACACCACGCGGCTGCCGAAGGGCGCCAGCGACAGGGGCCAGCTGTCCATCTTATGTCTTGTGGACTCCACGGGCTTTCCGGCTCGGATTTGGTCCACGTTCCAAATGTGCAACTCCTTGTCGCGGCCCGTTGAGAGCATAAGGTGCAACTCGGGCATGAAGGTGAAGTCGGTGATGGACGACGAGTGACCGAGCAGGCGTGAGAAGATAACACCGCCCTTTTTGAGCACGTAGATGCGGCCGGAGGCACAGCCCACATAAGCCAGATCCGAAATCTCGTCGTAGTGTGCCGCCGTGATGGGCTCCTTGACGGGGGAGGGCACTTCGCTGTTGCGCTTCGTGCTGTAGGGGGTGCAGCCGATGGTGCCGTTGTCGTAGAAGAAGAACACTTCCTTCTTGGTGGACATCGTCGTCAGCAGGCGTTTTTTGGGAAACGGGCGCACGCTGATTACCGAGCGCGTCCTGATGTTGAAGATGACCACCTGATGGCGTGCTCCCGCCAGCAGAAGCCCTTCGGGCAAGTCCTGCAAGTGGAAATATTCGCCTTCGGGCAGAATATGGTCTTCCGTCTGCTGTTGCTTCCCCGTCGCGCTGATATGCAGCAGATGTCCGTCGTGGCTAAGAACCCAGACGGCATTCTGTTCCTGCACCATGCTGCGCAGGTCGTAGCGCTTGTCGAAGAAAATCGTCTCCACCTTGCCGCCCTTCCAGCGCAACACTTCGCCGTAGCCGGAGCAGACAATGCAACTTTTGCCGTCCACGCTCCTGTCCACGTCGTAGATGGCGCTGTGGTGGGGCGATGCCGCCTCCATCTTGTCGTCGTAGCCCAACGCTTGGAAGACTTCCGGCTGATAGATGTTGTTGCCGTAGTTTTTCAGGAAATACCAGGCCGTGTAGGCCAACTTGCGCGCCAAACTGTCGTTGCCGTTTTCGCGTGCCAGGAGCGAACGGCTGCCCAGCAGTCGGGCCAAGTCGCGGTAGCGCAGCGTGTCCGTTTCGCGCTTTGAGCGCAGGGCGGCCTGCTCTTGCTGCAGGGCCTTCGTACGCTCTCTCCTGGCCTCTACCGAAGCCGCTTCGGCCTCGCGCCGTGCGCTGTTGGCCCGTGCTTCCGCTTCGCGTGCGGCACGACTTTCCCTTTGGGCTTCTTCGCGCAGTTCGTCGGCCAGACGGCGCTGCTTCTCGGCGCTGTCGCGCTGTGCCTCCGAGAGCAGTCGCTGGTCGCTCGCAATCTCGGCCATCTGTTCCGAGACGCGACGGTCCACGGCGGCGTCCTCTTCGCCATGTCTGAGGCGGGCGTTTTCCCGCTCCAGTTCCTTCATGTGCTCCTCGTCGTGGAGCGTTTTGCTCAGGGAGCCCAGTGTGTAGGCACCGTAGAGCGCAAGCGCTGCGACGATGGCGCCGCAGAGGCCGTAGAGGATGGTTCGGTACTGGCGCTGGAACATATTCGTTTCCGGTTTATTTGTTGTCGCTCTTTCTTCGAATCACGAGCACGGTGACGTCGTCGCTCTGAGGCGCCTCGCCGGCGAAGTTGTGCACCATGCTGCGGATGCCCTCCACCATGCCGGCGGCCGAAGCCGTCGCGTAGTTGGGCAGGAGTGCTTCCAGACGGGCTTCGCCCAATTGTTCGTGGTTCTCGTTTTCGGCCTCTGTCACGCCGTCGGTGAACATCACCAGCATGTCGCCCTTCTCCAGCGTCAGTTCGTCGCTCTTGTAGGGCAGACCCTCAAAGGCGCCCAGGGCCATGTTGCCCGCAGTCGGCACGGCCTCCACGCTTCCGTCGGAATGCAGCACATAGGGAGGATTGTGGCCCGCGTTGGTGTAGTCCACGTGTCCGGTTTCGAGATCCAGAATGCCGTAGAACACGGTGACGAACATACTGTCCAGACTCTCCGTGGCGAGCATGTCGTTGGCCTGTACCATCACCTCGGCGCTCGAGAGGTTGTGCACACCGGTGGCCTTGATGAGCGTGCGGCTCACGGCCATGAAGATGGCGGCGGGAACGCCTTTGCCCGACACGTCGGCGATGGTGAACCCCAGATGCGTGTCGTCGATGCGGAAGAAGTCGTAGAAGTCGCCGCCCACGTCTTTGGCCGCCTCCATCGAGGCATGCAGGTCGATGGTGTCAGAGAGCGGCATCTTGTCCAGACGGAAGGTGCGGGGCAGGATGGCATGCTGTATCTCGCGGGCCACGGAGAGGTCGCTTTGCAGGTCGCGCAACTCGCCGCGCTCCTTCTCGGCCTCTTTCACGTAGGCGATTTGCTCCACCGCTTTGTCGATGGTGCGCTGCAGGTCGTCCAGGTCGATGGGCTTGGTGGCGAAGTCGAAGGCGCCCGAATTCATCGCCTGCCGTATGTTGTCCATGTCGCCGTAGGCCGACACCATGATGCACTTCAGCCCGGGCTTGCGCATCTCGTTGATGCGGGCCAGCAGGGTCAGTCCGTCCATCTCGGGCATGTTGATGTCCGAAAGGATGATGTCTATGTCGGGGTGCTCCAGCATCACGCGCAGGGCTTCCAGGCCGTTGTGGGCGAAAAAGAACTCATATTCTCCCTTGCGTATCTTGCGGCGGAAATACTGTGTCAGCAGCAGTTCCAGATCCACCTCGTCATCGACGGAAAGTATTTTGATGGGATAATCCATTAAAATTTTTAACTTTTTACTTTTAATTTATAACTAAATCAGCGTCATACCGCTTTCGGCGCACTCCTTGCGCATCTCGTCGGGCCAGATGGAGGCTTGCGTCTCACCGATGTGGGCCTTGTGGAGCAGCACCATGCACAGACGGCTCTGTCCGATGCCGCCGCCGATGGTCAGAGGCAGCGAGCCTTCGAGCAGACGGCGGTGGAAGTAGAGGCTCTTGCGCTCGTTCTTGCCCTGCAGGGCGAGCTGGTGCTCCAATGCGTCTTTGTCCACGCGGATGCCCATCGACGAGAGTTCGATGCTGCGCCCTAGGACGGGATACCATATCAGCAGGTCGCCGTTGAGGCCGCGATAGCCTTCTTCGTTCTCCGTGCTCCAGTCGTCGTAGTCCGGAGCGCGCTGGTCGTGCGGCTTGCCGTTGGAGAGATTGCCGCCGATGCCCATGATGAACACGGTGCCGTATTTCTCGCAGATGGCGTCCTCGCGCTCCTTCTCCGTCAGGTCGGGATAGAGCTGCAGGAGTTCCTGCGAATGGATGAAATAGACGTCCTCGGGCAGGAAGGGCTTCAGCTGCGGATAGGTCTCGCAGATGTAAAACTCGGTGCGCAGGATGGCCGAATAGATCTGGCGCACGATTTTCTTCAGATACCAGAGCGTGCGGTCCTCGCGGCGCATCACGCGCTCCCAGTCCCACTGGTCCACGTAGAGCGAGTGGATGTTGTCCAGCTCCTCGTCGGCGCGGATGGCGTTCATGTCGGTGATGATGCCGTAGCCCGGCTCAATCTTGTAGTCGGCCAGCGTCACACGCTTCCATTTGGCCAGCGAGTGCACCACCTCGGCGGTGGCTTCGTTCATGTCCTTGATGGGAAACGACACGGGGCGCTCGACGCCGTTGAGATCGTCGTTCAGCCCCAGTCCCTTTAACACGAAGAGCGGAGCTGTGACGCGTCTCAGGCGCAGCTCCGTGCTGATGCTTTTCAGGAAAAAGTCTTTGACCTGCTTGATGGCCATTTCCGTCTGCTTGAGATCGAGCTGCGCCCGATAGCCGGCGGGTTTCAGTAATTTGCTCATATTTTGTGTTGTCTTTTTTCAATTTTGAAACAGGTCGAGCTGCACGGGGCCCTTCTTTTCGGCCTCCTTTTGTGCGGCGCGTTTGATGGCGCGCTCCTCAGCCCGCTGTGCGGCCCGCATCTGCGTCTCGGGATGCCGGGCCACATAGTCGCTGATGTCGGGCATCAGGCCGGCTTCGCGCTGCACCCGGAGGATGTGGGCTGCACGGGCGCTGCCCTGCAGGCCGCGATTGCTGGTGGCCTGCAAAAGGTGCGACACGGTCACTTCATAGCCCCTGCGGCGGTTGCGGTAGGTCTCGTCTTCTTCCAGACGCACGTTGGAGTGGAACGAGCGGTAAGTCATCCCCAACTTTTCTTCGCCGACGTAGTCGAACATGGCCTTCACCGACCCGAAGAAGTAATTCTTCCCGTCCATTCTCAGATGGACTACTTTAGTCTTAGACATCTTTACGGAAACTTGCGTTTTGCGTGACAAAAGTAGCGAAAAATCAACAAAAGAGCGACTTTGCCCCTTTTTTTTTCACCTTTTGTCGGCCTTTTTTCTCTTTTTCTTCCCATTTTGCTTGTTTCGGGCACTTGTTTTCCGCTTCAAACTTTGTTTGCAGGCACCGTAAACGCCGCCGTCGGACTTTTCGCATCACGCCTCACCCCCCTCGACCGTCTTCCCTCTTCCTTCCAAAGTATGACATTCTTTTGACAAAAAACAGGCCAAACACGGGCTCTGGTCGGGCTTTGCGCGGCCTCTGAGAAGCCTCTGGGAACCCTCTGAGAAGAGGCTTTGGAGTCTCTAAAAATGTGTTTTGCATCCCCAATGTCATGTTTTGCCCTCGCCAAAAAAGCCGAATTTCCAGCCAATTCAAAATCCGATTTTTTGACAAAAGTGGGATTCCCGAGCATTTTTCTGCAAAAAATCTCGCCCAAAAGTTTCGTCGTTTCGCGAAATATGACTACCTTTGTGCCCCGTATGGTACTCAACTACATCTGGATATTCTTTTTTCTCACGGCGATGGCCTTTGCGCTCTTCGCTCTTGTGACAGGCGACTACAGCGTCTTTCCCGCCGTCATCGACGCGGCATTCGACAGCGCCAAGACGGGTTTTGAAATCTCTCTCGGTCTCACCGGCGTGCTCTCGCTGTGGATGGGCTTCATGGCCGTCGGCGAGAAGGGCGGTCTGGTGGCGGCGCTCTCGCGCATGCTCAGCCCGCTGTTCACGCGTCTTTTCCCCGACGTGCCCAAGGGGCATCCCGCCTTCGGCCACATCTTCATGAATATCTCGGCCAACATGCTGGGGCTCGACAACGCCGCCACGCCGCTGGGCCTCAAGGCGATGGAATCGCTGCAGGAGCTCAATCCCAGGAAGGACACCGCCACCAATCCGATGATTATGTTCCTCGTGCTCAACACCAGCGGCCTGACGATAATCCCCGTCAGCATACTGGTCTATCGCGCCCAGATGGGTGCCGCGCAGCCCACGGACATCTTCATCCCCATACTGCTGGCCACGACGGTGGCGACGCTCTCGGGCATCGTCATCACGGCGCTCTTCCAGCGCATCAATCTGATGAACCGCGTGCTCCTGGGCACGCTCCTGGGTCTGTGCCTGCTCGTGAGCGGCTGCGTGTGGCTCTCGACTCAGGTCGATCGCGAGACGATGAATCTCTGGAGCACACTCGTGAGCAACATCGTGCTTTTCAGCATCATGTGTCTCTTCATCGTGGCCGGTATGCGGCGCAAAATCAATGTCTATGAAGCCTTCGTTGAAGGCGCGAAGGGCGGATTCGAGACCGCCGTGCGCATCATTCCCTATCTGGTGGCCATTCTGGTGGCCATCGGCGTCTTTCGCGCTTCCGGAGCGATGATGATGTGCGTCGGCGGCCTGGAGCGTCTGGTGGGCTGGATGGGGCTCAACACCGATTTCGTGGCCGCTCTGCCGACGGCGCTCATGAAGCCCCTTTCGGGCAGCGGCGCGCGCGGACTCATGGTGGATGCGATGACGACCTACGGCCCCGACTCTTTCGTGGGGCGCCTCTCGTGCATCTTCCAGGGCGCCACGGACACGACCTTCTACATCCTGGCCGTCTATTTCGGCAGCATCGGCGTGCGCCACACGCGTCATGCGGTGGCAGCGGGACTGCTCACGGATCTCTGCGGCGTCATTGCCGCCATCGTCATCGCGTATTTATTCTTCGCTTAATCCGCGCACCAGAGCCTGCACGGCACGGGCTCTGTGGCTGATGCGGTTTTTCTCTTCCGGGCCCATTTCGGAGAAGGTGAGGCCGGTCTCGTCGGGTGCAAACACAGGGTCATAGCCGAAACCGTTGGTGCCGCGCGGCTCCGTGACGATTTCTCCCTCCACAATGCCTTCGAAGAGGCGTTCGCGTCCGCCTTCAATCAGACAGATGACCGTGCGGAAGCGGGCACGCCGGTGTGTCTCGCCCTTGAGGCGCTCCAAAAGAAGACGGATGTTGGCCGTCGCGTCGTGATCGTCGCCGTAGCCGTTGATGCTGGCGTAGCGTCCGGTGAACACACCGGGCTGTCCGCCCAAAGCGTCCACTTCAAGGCCGGAATCATCGGCAAAACAGTCCACGCCGTAGTGCTCGCTGACGTAGCGGGCTTTTTGGCGGGCGTTGCTCTCAAAGGTGTCGCCCGTCTCGGGGATGTCCTCGTGACAACCTATGTCGGAGAGCCCCTTCACGATGAAACGGTCTCCCAAAATCTGACGAACCTCGCGCAGCTTGTGCTCGTTGTTCGTGGCCATAATCAGTGTGCGCATAGTTCAATGAGTTGTTTGACGGCATCGGCACCTTTGAGTCGGTGCTCCTGCTCCACATTGTTGTATTGTCCGGTGATGACGACGAGGCCGCCGCTTTCTTCGGTGAAAGCATTAAATGCGTAGAGCCGCTTGATGTAGCGCGGATCCTTGACGGAGCATCCGATGTCTTCGGTGCTGCGCAGGTCGAAGCGGGCGTCGAGCAGTTTGTGCATGTGCTCCAGCCTGTCGGCGTCTTCGGTGACAAAGATGAGGATGGGCTTCTGGTTTTTGAGGCGCGCCTTCACGGTGTCGAAGCCTTCACCGTAGACGCTCTGCACATTGGTCACGGAGAAGAAAGCGTAAGGGTCCACCTTCTTGACGGCGCACATCACCTCTTTGGTGTGGCGCTTGCGCACGATGCACACAAGCACCTTGCGCTCCGTCTGAGTCCACCACCCTTTGCCATCAAGCACGGTGACGCCGAAGCCGTGGCGCGTGATTTCCTGAGCGATGCCGGCGTGGTTGCGCGAGAAGATTTTGAACTCCACCGACTGGTGCTGACGGCGCACGCAGTAGTCCAGGGTGATGCTGGAGAGGATGAGGAAGACGAAGCCGAAGATGACCCTCTGCCAGTCGTGGAAGACGAAGTAGCAGGAGGAGATGATGACAACGTCGCAGGCCATCATGATGTGGCCCAGACTGACATCCCTGTACTTGTTGACCATCGCGGCAATGATGTCGGTGCCGCCCATGCTGCCGTTGTGGAGGAAGCAGAAACTCAGGCCGATGCCCTCGATGATGCTGCCCAAGACGCAGGCCATGAACATCTCGTCGCCCACGATGGAGGGCAACTGATGCGTCACGGGGTTCCGTAAGACGAGCTGGAAGAGCCAGAGCCAAAACGTTGCAGCCGAGACGCCGAAGATGGTCTTGATGCAGAAACGCCAGCCCAGCACCTTTACCGCCGCCAGCAGAAACAGAATGTTGGCGGAGAAGTAGGTGAACTGCACCGGGATGCCCGTGCTGTAGAACGTAATCATCGCCAGACCCGACACACCGCCTGTGGTGAGGCCGTAGGGCAGCATGAAGACAACGACACCGACACAATAGAGCGCCGTGCCGAAGGCAATCATGAGAAAGTCGCGCACTTCGGTCCACGCGTCTCTGAAGTCGATGATCAGATGCTGGCGCATAACTTTCCGGGATGCAGGATGCTTGCGTTTACCTGATGACGATGTTCACGATGCGGCCGGGCACGGCAATCGTCTTGACGATGTCGTGACCTTCGAGGAAGCGCTTGGCTTCCTCCGAGTTCACCACCTGTGCCACCATTTCATCGGGTTTGGCATTGGCGGCGAAGGCCATCGAGAAGCGCACCTTGCCGTTGAACTGCACGCCCAAAGTCACGGTGCTCTCCACAAGGAATTTCTCGTCGAACAGCGGCCAGCGGGCATCGCAGACGCTCGTCTCATGGCCCAAAGCATGATAAAGCTCTTCGGCGATGTGAGGCGCGAAGGGTGCCAGGAGAATCACCGTCTGCTCCAGCACTTCGCGTGAGCGGCACTGCTGCTGTGTGAGCTCCGTCGTGGCCACCATGAAGGCGGGGATGCTGGTGTTGTAGGAGAACACCTCGATGTCGGCCGTCACTTTCTTGATAAGTTTGTGCAGGGTCTTGAGATTGTCGGCAGACGGCTTTTCGTCCTTGACGGCAAGCTGTCCGTCCTTGTCCCAAAAGAGCTGCCAGAATTTCTTCAGGAAGCGGAAACAACCGTCGATGCCCGCAACGTCCCAGGGTTTCGACTGTTCGATGGGGCCGAGGAACATTTCGTAGAGGCGCAGGGTGTCGGCGCCGTAGTTTTCGCAGATGTCATCAGGATTCACCACGTTGTATTTCGACTTCGACATCTTTTCGATGGCCTGGTTCACGATATACTGGCCGCTCCCGTTGAGGATGAACTCGGCGTCGCGGAACTCAACGGTCCATTCGCGGAGCTTCTCCACGTTGAGCACATTGCCGCTGACCATGCTGATGTCGGCATACACGGGATCGGCCTCCTGACCCTGATAGAAGTAGCGGTTCTTCTTGGCCTCGTTGTCATACTGCACTTCCAAAAGGTCGTAGCTCACGAACTTGTTGGTGCCGCGCAGACGGAAGACGAAGCTCGACCAGCCCTGAATCATGCCCTGATTGATGAGTTTCTGGAAGGGCTCGTCCTTCTTGCTCACGCCGAGGTCGAAGAGGAACTTGTTCCAAAAACGGCTGTAGATGAGGTGGCCTGTAGCGTGTTCCGAACCGCCCACGTAGAGGTCCACGTTCTGCCAGTAGGAGGCGGCTTCATCGCTCACGAGCGCCTTGTCGTTGTGGGGATCCATGTAGCGCAGATAGTAGGCGCTGCTGCCGGCAAAGCCGGGCATCGTGTAGAGTTCGATGGGGAAGACGGTCTTTTCATCGATAAGAGCCTTATCGACAACCTTGCGTCCGGTTTCGTCCCAGGCCCACTTTTGTGCGTTGCCCAAAGGCGGCTCGCCGGTCTCCGTGGGCAGGAACTTATCCACCTGCGGCAACTCCAGGGGTAGGCACTCCTCGGGAATCATCGTGGGAATGCCGTTCTTGTAGTACACGGGGAAGGGCTCGCCCCAATAGCGCTGACGCGAGAAGATGGCATCGCGCAGACGGTAGTTGACCTTCACGCGGCCGAGCTTCTTTTCGGTGACGTAGCGCTTGGTGGCGGCGATGGCTTCCTTCACGGTAAGGCCGTTGAGGGAGAGGTCGCAATAGGGGGTCTTTCCTGCTGCGGGCGAGTTGCAGACGATGCCCTCCTTGGCGTCGTAGCTCTGCTCGCTGACGTCGGCGCCTTCGATGAGAGGCACGATGGGCAGATTGAAATGCTTGGCAAAAGCGTAGTCACGTGAGTCGTGGGCGGGCACGGCCATAATGGCGCCGGTGCCGTAGCCGGCCAACACGTATTCGGAAATCCAGATGGGGTTTTTCTCGCCCGTGAAGGGGTTGATGGCGTAGCTGCCTGAGAAAACACCGGTGACCTTGTGGTCAATCATTCGCTCGCGTTCGGTGCGGCCTTTAACGTATTTCACGTATTCGGCTACGGCTTCGCGCTGATCCTCCGTCGTCAGCTGCTCCACCAGTTCGCTCTCGGGTGCCAGCACCATGAAGGTGACACCGAACATCGTGTCGGCACGGGTGGTGAAGATGGTGAAGGAGGCATCGGAGTCGGCCACGCGGAATTCCACTTCCGTGCCCTCCGAGCGCCCGATCCAGTTGCGCTGTGTCTCCTTGATGCTGTCACTCCAGTCGATGGTATCCAGGCCGTCGAGCAGGCGCTGGGCATAGGCCGACACGCGCAGACACCACTGGCGCATCTTTTTCTGCTCCACGGGGTAGCCGCCGCGTTCGCTCACGCCGTTGACCACTTCGTCGTTGGCCAGCACGGTGCCGAGCTTCGGACACCAGTTGACCATCGTTTCGCCCAGGAAGGCCAGTCGGTATTGCATCAGCAGGTCGTTCTGCTCCTTTTCGTCGGAGGGCCAGCAGCCTTCGGCTTTAAATTTTTCTATAAGTTTCTCAATGGGCTGTGCCTTCTGAAGTTCCTCGTCGAAGTAGGAGTTGAACATCTTTTGGAAGGCCCATTGTGTCCAATGGTAGTAGTCGGGTGAACAGGTACGCACCTCGCGGTCCCAATCGAAGCTGAAGCCAATCTTGTCCAGCTGCTCGCGATAGCGGTCGATGTTGGCGAAGGTGGTCTTCTCGGGATGTTGTCCCGTCTTGATGGCATACTGCTCGGCGGGCAGGCCATAGGCATCGTAGCCCATGGGGTTCAACACGTTGAAACCCTGCAAGCGCTTGTAGCGGGCATAGATGTCGGAGGCGATGTAGCCCAGGGGGTGTCCCACATGCAGTCCGGCGCCGCTGGGGTAGGGAAACATGTTAAGGACATAGTATTTGGGGACGCCGGCGTCTTCCTTTACACGGTAGGTGCCCTGTTCGGTCCAAAGGCGGTGCCACTTCTGTTCAATCTCGCGGAAATTGTATTCTTTTGCCATAATAAAATGTAAATTCGCCCGCAAAAGTACAAAAAAATCAACAAGGAAAATAAAAACGAAAAGTTTTTTATTACCTTTGTGTCCAATTCTACTGGAAAGATGGCTGAATTAACACCGATGATGCGGCAGTTCTACGACCTCAAGGCACAACACCCCGATGCCTTGTTGCTCTTTCGCTGCGGAGATTTTTATGAGACATACGCAGAGGACGCCTCCGTTGCTGCCGAGATTCTTGGCATCACACTCACGCGTCGCAACAACGGCAAGGACAATATGCCGGCTACGGAGATGGCCGGATTTCCCTACCATGCGCTCGACACCTATCTGCCGAAACTGGTGCGTGCAGGCAAGCGTGTGGCCATCTGTGACCAGTTGGAAGACCCCAAGCTGACAAAGAAGCTGGTCAAGAGGGGCATCACCGAATTGGTGACGCCCGGCGTGGTGCAGAGCGAGACGGTGTTGGAGGCCGGGCAAAACAACTTCCTGGCTGCCGTGCATTTCGGCGGCGCCACCATCGGTGTTTCCTTTGTGGATATCTCTACCGGTGAGTTCCTGATTTCAGAAGGCAGTGCCGACCACGTCCGTTCACTTCTCGGCGCATACAACCCCAAGGAGTTGCTTTATGAGCGCGGGAAACGCGATAAGACGGCCGTGTTCCATTTCCAGACGAGCACCTTCGAAATGGACGATTGGGTGTTCGTTGAAAAGACGGCTCGCGAGAAGTTGTGCAAGCACTTCAAAGTGAAGAACTTCAAGGGATTCGGCGTGGACCACATGCATTCGGCCCTTGTGGCTGCCGGCGTCGTACTGCAATACCTTGAGATGACGCAGCATACGAAACTGCGCCACATTACTCAATTAAAAAACATTGAGACAAACCAGTATGTGCATCTGGACAAGTTCACCGTGCGAAGCCTTGAATTGCTCTCCCCGATGGGCGAGGACGGCATCTCACTGCGTAAGGTTATCGACCGCACCGTGACTCCCATGGGCGGACGTCTGCTGGCCCGTTGGATACTTTTTCCCCTGAAAACTCCCAAGGACATTGCCGCCCGTCAGGATATTGTGGAGCAGCTGTTTCGCAATCCGGATTTACGCGATGAAATCTACGACGAGATGAGGCGCATCAGCGACTTGGAGCGCCTTGTGGGTAAGATTAACACGGCCCGCGTTACACCGCGTGACCTCCTGGCATTGGCCGCTTCGCTTGAGGCGGTGGATGTCATCCGCCAACTCTGCAACAGCCTTTTCGCAGAGGGGAGTCCCTTTGCCCTTCAGGAACTCACAGCGGTGGCGCGCCTTATTCGCCGCAACATCGTGCCTGATCCTCCCGGCCAAATGGCCAAGAGCGGCTTCATCTGCGATGGCGTGGATGCGGAGTTGGACGAGTGTCGCAAGATAGCCTTTCACGGTAAGGAGTATCTTTTGGAGATGCAGCAACGCGAGATAGAGCGTACGGGCATACAGAGCCTCAAGGTGGGCTTTAACAATGTGTTCGGCTACTATCTGGAGGTGCGCAACACCTATCGTGACCAGGTGCCTCAGGAGTGGATACGCAAGCAGACGCTGGTGTCGGCCGAACGCTACATCACAGAAGAACTTAAGACCTACGAGGAGAAGATTACATCAGCGCAGGAGAAGATGGAAATTATCGAAAACCGAATCTTCATGGCGCTCGTCGGCAGCCTCTCTGAATACACCGAGCAAATACAGCAGACCTCGGCCAGCATCGCCCGTTTGGACTGCCTGCTCTCCTTCGCCCTCACGGCCAGGGAAAACCGTTATGTGCGTCCCGTGGTGGACACGAGTGAGGTGCTTGACATCAAGGGCGGCCGTCATCCGGTCATCGAGCAGCAGTTGCCTCCGGGTGAGAGCTATGTGTCCAACGATACCTATCTCAGTTGTGACGGGCAGCAAATAATGATTATTACCGGCCCGAACATGGCAGGTAAGAGCGCGCTGCTCCGACAGACGGCCCTCATCGCGCTTATGGCGCAGATGGGTTCTTTCGTGCCCGCGGAATCGGCCCGTATCGGCATTGTGGACAAGATATTCACCCGTGTGGGCGCTTCCGACAACATATCGTTGGGCGAGAGCACCTTCATGGTGGAGATGACGGAGGCGGCCAACATCCTCAACAACCTCACACGACGTTCACTGGTGCTCTTTGATGAGCTTGGGCGCGGCACGTCCACCTATGACGGCATCTCCATTGCCTGGGCCATTGTGGAGTATATTCATGAGAACCCCAACGCCCCGGCACGCACGCTCTTTGCCACGCACTACCATGAGCTCAACGAGATGGCCTCCAAGTTCTCCCGTATCCGTAATTTCAACGTGTCGGTCAAGGAGCTCAACGGCCAGGTCGTCTTTCTGCGCAAACTTGTAGAGGGCGGCTCGGAGCATTCCTTCGGCATTCATGTGGCTCGCCTGGCCGGCATGCCAATGAGTATTGTGAAGCGGGCAGAAGTGATTCTCAAACAGCTGGAGCAGACGATGGACCATGAGAACTTGGGCAAGGGGCTGGCTGCAACTCCCACAGTCGGAGACGGCGTGCAGCTCTCGTTCTTCAAGTTGGATGACCCGGTACTTACTGCCATTCGCGACGAGCTGCTCGGCTTGGACATTAACGCCCTCACGCCGCTCGAAGCACTCAACAAACTGAACAATATACAAAGCCTGATCAAGGGCAAAAAATAAGGATAGCCATGACACAGATTTTCAGAAAAGAGGGTTGGATGCTCAACCCCAACGATAAAGTGGTGAATGCCATCCTCAAGGGGGTGGAACGCAACAACGGTGAATGTCCCTGTCACAACGACGGATACGACAAACATTGTCCTTGCAGCGATTATCGCGAGAAGGATATTTGCCATTGCCATCTCTACTTGAAGATTGACGGCAGCACTTCCGATTAGGCGGTTTTATTTAGGGAGTCAGGGCTCTGAGAGCTTCTTGACTGCGGCCGTCACGATGGGATCATCCTCGTAGATGATGGCAAAGTATTCGTTCATGTCCCACAGGTCACGGGCGATAAGGGCCTTAAGCGTTTGGCGCAGACGTTCTTCAGTCGCCTGACGCTCTTCTTTCGGGCGTTCTATTTTTTGCTTGTCCGCTTCTGCGTAGATGCCGTCAATCAGCGACTGTGGCACTTCGAAAGTCTTTCGGAAGGTCTCAAAGTCAGGGTAGCGCTGTTGCAGCGTCTTGCGGTTTTTGTCCAGGTAGCGGAGATTGTGGTTGATGATGAGGCTCTTGGCAGACAGCTGACGATAGGTCTTTGTGTACCGTGCGGTGTCCAGCGGCACGAAGATGTCAGGCATCACACCGCCGCCGCCGTAGACGGTGCGCCCTTTGCGCAGCGTTTTGTATTTCAGCGAGTCGGGGAAGTGGATAGAATCCGCGTTGGTCAACTCGCCGTTGTTGTAGCGGTTGATGACATCCATGTGGTACTCCTTCTGTTTGCCTTTTTCATAGGGCTTCTGGATGCAGCGTCCTGAAGGAGTATAGTAACGCGATACTGTGAGGCGTATCATGCTGCCGTCGGGCAAATCAATGGGCCATTGCACCAAGCCTTTGCCGAATGTCCTGCGCCCTACGACGATGCCGCGGTCCTGATCTTGCAGTGCACCGGAAAGGATTTCTGCAGCGGATGCGGAGTATTCGTCTACCAGCACGGCCACACGACCCTCTTGAAAGGCATGACCACCGCGGCTGCGGAACTCCCGCGGAGCGGCGCTGCGTCCTTCGGTGTAAACAATCATGTCGCCTTCGGGCAGAAATTCACTGGCAATCTCCGCTGCGGCGCCCAGATAGCCGCCGCCGTTTTGAGTGAGGTCAATGATGAGCGACTCCATACCCTGCATCTTCAGATTCACCAGGGCCTCAAGAATTTCACGATGTGTGGTTTGAGCGAAGTTGTTGAAGCGTATCAGGCCGATCTTGGGCGTAATCATGAAAGCAGCATCCACCGAATTGACGGGAATCTTGTCGCGCTGCACATCGAAATAGAGCAGGTCCTTGATGCCCTCGCGTCTGATGCCCAGGTGGGCGATGCTGCCTCTGGGGCCGCGCAGATGCCGCATGATTTCATCGCGGCTCATCTTGACGCCCGCCAGTGTGGTGTCGTTGCATGAGATGATACGGTCGCCCGCCATGATGCCCACTCGCTCGGAGGGCCCTTTCGTGATGGGTTGTATGACGAGCACTGTGTCTTCCAGCATATTGAATTGCACACCAATGCCGTCAAATGAGCCCTGAAGCGGTTCGTTGAGTTTCTTGGTTTCCTGTGCGTCGCTGTAGTTGGAGTGCGGATCCAAATGCTCCAACATGCCCCTGATGGCGTCCTCCACCAGCTTGTGGGCATTGACGGTGTCCACATACAGGCCGTAGATATTCTGTGCGGCCACAAAGAATTTGCGGAGCTCTGTTTCACTGATGCCCTGAGCACGTTGGGGCAGTGTGGGCAACAGGAGACAAAAGAAAAGTATCAGTCGTTTCATGGCAGAAGACAAAGTTGGAAAAGTCGTTATATTATAAAGGTACTGACGTCGCGGCCGTAGGAGGCAATTTCTCGTACCAGGCTGCTGGAGAGGTTCTCATAGTTGGGGTCGGCAAAGAGCATCACAGTCTCCACGCCTGTCAGTTTGCGGTTGACGTCGGCCATCTGGCGCTCGTATTCAAAATCTTTAACGCTGCGCACACCGCGCACGATAACGTCGATGCCCAATTCCTGACACAAATCCGCCGTGAGACAGGAGTATTCCGTTACCTGCACTTTGGGATTATCTTTATAATAAGTCTTGAGACGCTCGTGGGCCTGAACTTCCTCTTGGGAGGGGGCGCGTTTTGCGGCGTTGATGCCGATGCCCACCACGATTTCGTCGAACAGCTTCAGGGCGCGCTCCACGATGTCGGCATGGCCTTTGGTGAACGGGTTGAATGAACCGGGGAATAGCGCTTTCATGCCACGTCCTCCTCTTCCTCTTCGGGCAAGTCCTCTTCAATGACGAGGTTGTCGATGATGAAGTTCTGGCGCTCCATCGTGTTTTTACCCATATAGTATTCCAACAGTTGCGCCACCTGATCGCCCTTGTTGAGCGTCACCTGTTCCAGACGGATGTTCTCTCCGATGAAGTGCTTGAACTCCTCGGGCGAAATCTCTCCCAAGCCTTTGAATCGTGTGATTTCGGGTTCCGGCCCGAGGTCTTCAATGGCTTGCACGCGCTCCTCCTCGCTGTAGCAGTATTGTGTGATGAATTCGGAGGTGACGGAAATCTGCCTGTTGTTTTGTCCGTCGGTTGCTTCTGCGGCCTCCTCCAGCGCCTTCAACTTGTTCTTGCCGATTTTCGATTTGCGGCCGCGCACTCTGAACAGAGGTGTCTGAAGGATATAGACATGCCCCTTTTTGACCAGTTCGGGGAAAAATTGGAGAAAGAAGGTAATCATCAGCAGCCTGATGTGCATGCCGTCCACATCGGCATCGGTGGCCACTATGACTTTGTTGTAGCGCAGACCTTCAAGTCCCTCCTCAATGTTAAGTGCTGCCTGCAGCAGGTTGAACTCTTCATTCCCATAGACCACCTTCTTGGTCAGCCCGAAACAGTTGAGCGGCTTGCCACGCAGCGAGAACACGGCCTGAGTGTTCACGTCGCGGCTTTTGGTGATACTGCCGCTGGCGGAGTCGCCCTCGGTGATGAAGATGCAGGAGTCCTCCTTGTTGTCCCCCTTCGCATCGGAGAGGTGGATGCGGCAGTCGCGCAACTTGCGATTGTGCAGATTGGCTTTTTTGGCCATCTCACGCGCTTTTTTGGCTACGCCGGCCATCTCTTTGCGTATCTTTTCGCTTTCAGCCACCTTCTGCAGGATGATTTCGGCCACATCGGTGTTCTTGTGCAGGTAGTTGTCCACCTCGCGTTTGACGAAATCGCCGACGAATTTGTCAATGGAGATGCCGCCGTCGGGGATGGTGGTGAGCGAACCGAGTTTCACCTTGGTCTGGCTCTCGAAGAGCGGTTCCTGGATGTTGATAGAGATGGCGGCCACGAGACCGTTGCGTATGTCGGCAAAGTCGTGCGGCTTGCCGGAGTAGTCGCGTATGACTTCGGCGATGTATTTCTTAAATGCGGCCTGATGGGTGCCGCCCAGTGTCGTGTGCTGTCCGTTGACGAAGCTGTAGTATTCCTCACCGTTTTGCTTGGAGTGGGTGAAGGCGACTTCGATGTCTTCGCCGCGCAGATGAACGATGGGGTAGAGAGCCTCGTAGTCCATGCGGTCGTTGAGCAGGTCGGAGAGTCCCTCACGGGAGACAATGCGTCGGCCGCCCAACATGATGGTCAGGCCGGTGTTCAAATAGGTGTAGTTACGCAACATCGTTTCTACGAATTCATCGCGAAACTTGTAGTGTTTGAACAGTGTGTCGTCAGGCTCAAAGAAGATGTAGGTGCCGTTTTCCTCCTCGGTCTTTTCGGTGACATCGCTTTTGAGCACACCTTTTTCGAATACCGTGCGCCGAACTTCACCGTCGCGGAAAGAGTGGGCTTCAAAGCGGTTGGACAGGGCGTTGACGGCTTTCAGACCTACGCCGTTCAGGCCGACGCTCTTCTTGAAAGCTTTGGAATCGTATTTGCCGCCGGTGTTGAGCATTGACACGGCATCTACCAGTTTGCCCAGGGGGATGCCGCGTCCATAGTCGCGTATAGCGGCGCACTTGTGGTCGCTAATATTTATCTCGATGCGCTTGCCGGCATTCATCTTGAATTCGTCGATGCTGTTGTCAATGACTTCCTTGAGCAGCACATAAATGCCGTCCTCTGCCTGACTGCCGTCGCCTAATCGGCCGATATACATGCCGGGTCTGGTGCGCACATGCTCCATGTCGGAGAGGTGGCGTATGATATCCTCACCATAGGCCGCAGAGGCAGCCTCCTGCATAGTGTTTTCTTCTTGTATCACAGTGTTTTCTTCCATGCTCTGCGACGTTTGTGTATGGTACTGTTGAAGACATCCCAAATACCCAGCCCGCGTGTATTGTCTTCCAACTGCGGATGCACTTCTGCCCACTTAAATCCCATTTCGTCAATGGTGGGCAGCAAATCGGCGAATATCAGTGTGACGGCGCCTTTATCCTGATACTCAGGTACTACGCCGATGAGCAGCAGGTCCAAGATGTCGTCGTGCTTCCAATAGAGTGCTTTCAGCAGATGCCACCACCCCCAGGGCAACAGCTTGCCGTCGGCTTTTTGCATGGCTTTCGACAACGAGGGCATACAGGCCGCCACGGCCACCACCTCGTTCTTGTCGTTTTCCACGATGCTCAGCAGGCGGAGGTCCAGGAATTTCAGATACTGTTCGGCATACGACCTCATCTGCTTGTCGGTCATGGTGCTGTAACCAAAGAGCGGGGCATAGCTCTTGTTGATGGTCTCAAAGAACTTGATGTCGTAGCCGCCGGCCATGATTTCCTTCTTCGACTTGAACTTATGCACCTTCAGCCCGTAGCGTTTGCTCACCATATCGGCCACCTTGCTGTAGCGGACCCATCCGGGATCCCCCTTGTGGGGAACTGCGACGCAGCGCTGCAACCAATCCGTCTCCTTCTCCATGCCGTAGTGCTCGAAGTGGGTGGGGTAGTAGGGGTAGTTGTAGATGGTGGACATGGTGCTCAACGTCTCAAAGCCCTCTACCAGCATGCCCTCCGGATCCATGTCCGTAAAACCCAGGGGACCGTGCATCTCCGTCATGCCGCGTTTACGCCCCCATTGGGCCACGGTGTCGAGCAGTGCCCGGCTCACTTCTTCGTCATCAATGAAGTCTATCCAACCGAATCGCACGGTGTGCCGGTTCCATCTCTCGTTGGCACGGTCGTTGATGAAGGCCACCACGCGCCCCACAATCTTGTCGTTCCTCAGAGCTAAAAACCATTCGGCACGACAAAACTCAAAGGCGGCGTTTTTTTCGATGGAGAAAGTGTTGAGCGTATCCTCCAGAAAGTCGGGAACAGCCCACGGGCATCCCTTGTAGAGCTCGGCGTTGAAGCGTACAAATCGCTCCATATCCGCCTTTTTGGAAACTTTCTGAATAATAATATCGCCCATATTGCCCACAAAGATACGAAAAAAACGGGTGTTATCCCTTGTTGTAAAACGAGTTTTTTGCTTTTTTTAAAGAATTTTGAGAAAAATCGGGAGTCTTATCTACTATTTTTAGGCAGAAAAGGCGTGTGAATAAAAATTTTGTGTTACTTTTGCTGCACAACCATGGAAATAAATACTTAAAAACACAAAATAAGACAATGTTCAGTAAAAAGAAATTCTTGGCAGTTATGCTAAGCGTTACGGCAGTTTTTTCGGCTCAGGCCGTAACTACTGAGGGTCAGGCGATGGACTACAAGCCTTTCCCCCACATGTTTGTCAATCTGCAGGGTGGTATGCAAACCACGTTGACCAATTATTCTCAAGCCGATCTGATTACCGGTACGGCCAGTGTCAGCTTCGGTGCGATGTTCACGCGTGCCATCGGTGCCCGTTTGCACGTCAACGGTGCATGGAACAAAGGCGGCGTGTCCACTTCCGAGCGCGACTTCCGCTACGATTACAACTACATTACGACCAATGCCGACCTCATGCTCAACATCTTGGGCTTCATTCCTTCTATGAAGCAAAGCCCTTGGGGCGTGTTTGTCATTGGTGGAGTGGGTCTGAACACGGCCTGGAACAACGACGACGCTTCCTCCGTTAACGCTGCTGCCGGCCGGCAGTTGCTTACCGGCGCTTGGGACGGCACGCGTCTGAGTCACAATTTGCGCGTGGGATGCATGGCAGAGTACAGCATCAACCGTCTCATCTCCATCAACGCGGAGGTGGATGCTAACAGCCTGTCCGACCGCTTCAACAGCAAACTTTCCGACTGCGACGATTGGCAGATTACCGCACAGGTCGGTGTAGCTTTCAAGTTTGGTTACAAGAAGAAGCCCGTGGTACTGCCTCCTCCCGAAATTTGGGAAACGCGCACGGACACTATTTGGTATGAGGAGCCGGAACTCCGCGACCGCTATGAAAACGGTGTTGCCGAGTGGAATGTCTTCTACAGGATTCGTGAAAGTGAATTTGAGCATCAGATTGACAACAGCGCAGAGGCACAACTTAAAGCCATCGGCACTTTCCTCAAGGACCACACGGAGTGTAAGATATCCGTCAAGAGCTATGCGGATAAGCAAACTGGCACGCCCAAGCTTAACCTTAAATATTCTAAAGAGCGTAACGAGAACGCCATCGAGGCGCTCAAGAAGGCCGGCGTGAAACCCGATGTCATTGTTGAAACGGGTTATTACGGCGACACGGTGCAGCCTTTTGCCGACAACGACAAGAATCGTGTGACAATCATCCGTGCAACAGGCCTGCGTGATGTCAAGGACACCGTCATGGTGAAGAAGTTTAGGACGGAAGAAGTGCGCTACCGCGTGCAGTAAAACTATAGTGTACAGCGCTTACCTCGCTCCGATATCTTACTACCGCACGTTCCTCCGGGAGCGTGCGGTAGTCGTTCTTCCCGATGCCGACGGACGTTGGCAGAAGCAGACCCTGCGCAACCGTTGCTATATCGATTCGCCTTCCGGTCCGTTGGCGCTTACGGTGCCGGTGGTGCATCCGGAGCCCGGAGCCTTGATGCGCGATGTGCGCATATCCGATCATGGGGAGTGGCGTCATCAGCATTGGAATGCCCTCTGTTCGTCCTATCGCCAAACGCCCTTTTTTGACTATTATGAGGAGGACTTCCGTCCCTTCTATGAAGAGCGTCGATGGACATTTCTCGTCGATTTCAACGAAGCGCTGCAGCAGACGGTGCTCTCTTTGACCGGGCTGGACGATGAGCGCCTTCGGGCTGCTTTTGAGACGAGTGTGCGGCGCGAGACGCCCTATCATCAGATATTCGCTTCGCGTCACGGTTTCCTGCCTGACCTCTCTATCGTGGACTTGCTTTTCAATATGGGACCGGAGTCGGTCTTTTGGCTATGAAGATATTCACCTTCGATGAGGCCTGTCGTCCCGCCATGGATTCGGTGATGAGGCGCCTTAGGCAGCAGCCGCAGTGGCAATCGGAGCTCCGCGGCGGCAAGATGCTCGGCGTGCTGCTCTACGAGGGCGGTTTCCTGGCTGCCTTTTCCGGCACTTTGGGTGGGAAGACCCGTCAGGAGGGCTTCGTGCCTCCCGTCTTCGATCTCATGCAGCCCGGTAGTTGGTTTTTGGAAGAAGAAGCGGCGATTTCGGCTATTAATGCACGTTTGGACGCACTCGGTCATCCGGCTTCGGAAGCAACGGAAGAGGAATGTCGGCTTCGTTGCGAGCGCAAACGGCGTTCGCGCGCACTTCAGGACTGGCTTTTCCGGCAATACCGTTTCCTTAATGCCTTGGGCGAGGAGCGTGCGCTCTCGGATTTGGTGCCCCTTAATCAGTGTCAGAGCGGTATGGGCGACTGCTGTGCACCCAAACTGCTTCAAGAGGCCTACCGGCGCGGGCTCACGCCGCTTGCGGTGGCAGAGTGGGATGCTGCCACAGGAGAGTTCACTCCGCCCTGTGCCGGACGTTGTCGCCCGATCCTTCAGTTTATGCTTCGCGGACTGGATGTGGAGCCCGACCCCCGATTGGCGGAAAGCGAGCGTCTCGTCCCCTTGTTGCGCACGGTGTGGGAAGACGAGCGCATACTGGTGGCGGATAAACCTTCCGGATTGCTTTCCGTGCCCGGCAGAGAGTTCTTCCCGTCAGTAGAGTCTGTCACCGGATACACTGCGGTGCACCGTCTCGACCGCGACACCTCGGGTTTGCTTCTTTTGGCGAAGAGTCCTGCGGAATTGAGCCGTTTGCGTCACCTGTTCGAAAGTCGTGAGGTCGGGAAACGGTATGTGGCTCTTTTGGAGCATGAGATGCCTGTTGGCGCGGACTACGATATTGCCTTGCCCCTTTGCCCGGATGTCTTTCATCGTCCGCGCCAGATGGTGTCGGAGCAGTATGGAAAGAAAGCCAGGACCCATTGCCGGGTCATGAGCAATATCGGCGGGCATGCGTTGGTTTATCTGACGCCTTACACGGGACGCACGCACCAGTTGCGGGTCCATTGCGCCCATCCTGCGGGGCTGAACAACCCCATACTGGGAGATCCCCTCTACGGCACTCCGTGCAATGGCGCCTCTTCTGCGCGTCTGATGCTTCATGCTTCCGAGCTTGCCATTGACGGCCATGAGTTTTTCTCGCCCTGCCCCTGGGACCGGGGAGGAGAAAAATCCTGCACCGAAAAAAAATGAGGGGGGAATATAGACTCATTCAAACTTTTTTCGTATCTTTGCGCTGGAAAAGTTGAGATTTATGAGTGTTTGGTGCATAATTCTTTTGGTATGGCTCGCTTTTTGCGCTGCAGTCTATATTTTCGCCGCGCTGGATTATTCGTATTATGCCAACAATGTGGCTGATAAATTCCATCGTGTCATGGACGCCATCACCGAGGACGAATAACGGAGGAGTCCCTATCCGGAGTTAGTTATGGAATTTGATATCCATCAGAGTGGCCAGCAGAAGGAGAAGGACTTCGAGAATGCCCTTCGTCCTCTTTCGTTCGACGACTTCAGCGGTCAGGCGAAAGTGGTGGAGAATCTGCGCATTTTCGTAGAGGCAGCGAAGTTCCGCGGCGAGCCGCTCGACCACACGCTGCTTCACGGCCCTCCGGGACTGGGCAAGACCACGCTTTCCAACATCATTGCCAACGAGCTGGGCGTCGGCTTCAAACTGACTTCCGGCCCCGTGCTCGACAAACCCGGCGACCTGGCCGGCATACTCACATCACTTGAGGAGAACGATGTGCTTTTCATTGACGAGATACATCGCCTCTCACCTGTGGTGGAGGAGTATCTTTATTCGGCGATGGAGGACTACCGGATAGACATCATGCTTGACAAAGGTCCTTCGGCGCGCAGCATTCAGATAGACCTGGCGCCTTTCACGCTGGTAGGCGCCACTACGCGCAGCGGCCTTCTGACGGCACCTTTGAGAGCGCGCTTCGGCATCAACCTGCATTTGGAGTACTACGACAGCGAGACGCTGCAGCGCATCATCATCCGTTCGGCCACCATCTTGGGCCTCTCCATCGATGAAGAGGCTGCCGGAGAGATTGCCAGCCGCAGTCGCGGCACGCCGCGTATCGCCAACGCTCTGTTGCGCCGCGTGCGCGACTTTGCTCAGGTGAAGGGCGACGGCACCATCGATATCCGCATAGCCCGTGTGGCCTTGGAGGCGCTCAACATCGACCGCTACGGCTTGGACGAGATTGACAACAAGATACTGACGGCCATCATCGACAAGTTTAAGGGCGGACCCGTGGGCATCGGCACCATTGCTACAGCAGTGGGGGAGGATCCCGGCACTGTGGAGGAGGTCTATGAGCCCTTCCTTATAAAAGAAGGATTTATCAAGCGCACGCCGCGCGGGCGTGAGGTGACGGAACTGGCCTACTCCCATCTGGGACGCACGATGGGCAGCAAGTATGGCAATCCGCTTCAGGGTGACTTATTTTCCTGAAGCCTTTTCCTGTTTCTTTCGGTCGTAATACTCTGCTGTGGCGGTGAAGAACACGTCACCGCTGGAGTTGAGCGCTGTCTCCACGCTGTCCTGTACAACGCTGATGATGAAGCCGACGGCGACGGCCTGCATGGCCACGTCGTTGCCGATGCCCAGGAACGAACAGGCCATCGGAATCAGCAGCAGCGATCCGCCGGCCACGCCCGAAGCGCCGCAGGCACCCAGTGTGGCGACGACGCCCAGGAAGAGAGCTGTCGTGAAGGTGACTTCAATCCCCATGGTGTGGGCTACTGCCAGTGTCATCACCGTGATGGTCACGGCGGCGCCGTCCATGTTGACGGTGGCGCCCAGGGGGATGCTCACGGAGTAGAACTCTTCGTCAAGCCCCAACTTGCGGCAGAGGTTCAGGTTGATGGGGATGTTGGCTGCCGACGAGCGGGTAAAGAAGGCGTTCAGCCCGCTCTCCCTCAGACACCTGAAGAGCAGAGGATAGGGGTTGCTCTTTGTCATCAGGAACGCCAGAAGGGGATTGAATACAAATGTGTTCACCAGCATGCAGCCCACCAGCAGCAAGACCAGCTTCCCGTAGACGGTGAACACCTCCAAGCCGCCTTCCGACACCGTGGCGAACACCAGACCCATGATGCCGAGAGGCGCGGTTTGAATCACCCATTTCACGATGCTGGAGACACTCTCAGCCAAGTCGCTCACGACGTTGACGGTGGCCGCACTGGCATGTCTTTTCAGTGCCAGTCCCATCAGGATGGACCAGCAGAGGATGCCTATGTAGTTGGCTGAGGTGACAGACATCAGGGGGTTGGACACCATGTTGGTCAGCAGGTTGCTGAACACGTCGGTCAGTGCACTCGGTGCGGCGGCGCCGGCCATGTCGGTGAACTGCAGGTTGACGGGGAAGATGAAGCTGCCGGCCACAGCGCACAGCGTGGCCACGAAGGTACTGATCATATAGCAGGCTATCACCGTGCGGAAACGTGTGCCCAATCCGCTCCCGGCTTTGGCGATACTCGCCGGCACCAAGACGGCCACCAGCACCGGTGCGATCGCTTTCAGTGCGCTCACGAATAGTTGTCCGAGGATGGATATTCCGCTCCATTGCGGCACGACGATGCCGAGTATGGCGCCTATGACCAGGCCGACGAAGATTCGAAACACGAGTGTGGTGCTGTTCCACATCCGAAACGCTTGCACAAAATATTTCATATCTGTTTTTCTTTCCGACAAAGGACAAAGATATGAAAATAAAACGAAATTCTGCAAATCCATGCGCTTTTCTCGCAAATAATTCGTACATTTGTCACGAAAACTGAGAAAAATCGAATGTATGACAAATCGTTTTGAAGGAAAGCACCTCATGCGCGATACGTCCAACCGCATTCTGGGTGGTGTGTGCTCCGGGCTGGCCAATTATGCGGGCGGTGATCCCGCGTTGTGGCGCATCGGCGCCGTGCTGTTGGCGCTCTTTGCCAATGTGCCGGTGCTGCTTGTCTATGTGGTGATGTGGATTGTGGTGCCTGTGGACAGGAGTGTGACGCCTCAGAGCGGCAACGGTTGCCTGAAGGCGCTCTTCTTCGCCCTGCTGATTGTGCCGCTGATGTTTCTGCTTGTGCCTTTGCTGTTGTTGGCGGCGATGATGTTGGGTCTCGTCGGATTCGGACTGCACAGTCTGATGGACACCACGCTGGAGACGATGACCCGCATGCTTGAGCCAACCGGATTCACGTTGTGGATTTACTTCATCGGTGCGGCAGTGATGCTGGTGCTTCTGGTCGTGGTCGTGAGCCGCTGGACGCGTGGCGAGCGTCAGGGTCTGAAGTGGTGGATTGCGGTCCTGGTGCTGATTCCCCTGATTGCTTTGGCCGCCACCTGGTGTCTGGCCATGGGCAAGAGTGTGAAGCAGTGGATATCTTCGTTACCCCAACAATCGGTGGAATGGAGCGAAGAAGCAGAAGCCGATCGGCAGGCGTCGGCCGACGAATACCTCAAGAGCTGGGGTTGGCGGCTCATCGTCAACAACGGTGAGGGCAGCGTGGCTTCCGGCGAATACTACGACGGCACGCAGGACTATGCTTATTTGGAAGGCCGTGCCAGGGAGGGCAAGAAGCTTCTCTACACAGCCGAGCTCTGCGACAGCACTTTGGAGGGTGGCACCTATACGCTGACGGCGGCAGCGAGGGCCGATGCTCCGGGGGCTTACCTCTATGTGCGCATCGGGTCTTCTGCCCGCTATCCCGATGAGAAGCCGATGTTTGAAAAGACGGTTCCCGTGAGGGCGCTCGGACGTGAGGGCGGCAAGATGCCCGATTGGGAGGGCGATGCCAAAGGCTGGTCGCTTCGGACGGTGCACAACATCCCCCTGAAGGCCGGGCAGACCATCTACTACGGCATCACCACAGACCCGCGCCTGACCCGTCACGGCTCAAGCAGCCTGACGTGGTTCTCCGCCTGCGATTTCGAACTCGTCAGGGAGCCGTGAGTGTGATGACGGTAATCTCCGAGGGGCAGTCGATGCGGAACGGCGCCGTGCAGCCGATGCCGGCGTTGACATAGAGCGTGCGCTCACCTTCGTCGTAGCGTCCGTCGCATTCGCTGAAAAACAGATTGGCCAGCGACCATCCGAAGATGCGAAACTGGGCTGCATGCGTGTGGCCCGAGAGCGTCAGTTGCGCCTCACTGCAGGGCAAAACTTCTGCGCGCCAGTGGCTCGGGTCGTGGGTCATCATCACGGTGAACACACCCTTCAGCCCTTCGGTTGCGCGCTTGAGATCACCCTTCTGTATGGTGGCGAATCCCTCTCCTCCATTGGTGTTGTCCACACCGGCTATGGCGATGCTGTCGCCGCCCCTGCGGAGCATGATGTGGCTGTTGCGCACAACCCGCCAGCCCAGACTGTCTTCCTCCAGACGTGTCAGGCGGTCGGCTGCAGCAGAGCGTTCCCCGTCGTCGCGGTATTCGGGGCTGTAGATGAAGAAGTCGTGGTTGCCCATGATGCTCACCACGCCTTCTTTGGCCTTCAGGCGGCGCAGGGTGGGGATGAAGGGCTCTATTTCGCGGAAAGGCCCCGTGGTGAGGTCGCCCGTGAAGCAGATGATGTCTGCCTCCTGGGCATTGACGGCGTCGATGATGCGGTCTAGTGCTTCGGGGCGGTCGAGGTAGGAGTCCACGTGGAGGTCGGAGATGTGGACGATGCGCAGCCCGGAAAAGGTGCGGGGCAGCGCCCTGTGGCTGAATGTGATGCGGTTCACCTCATAGCGGTAGCGCCCGAAATAGTGGCCGTAGGCAAAGAGTGCCCAGAAGAAGAGCACCAGCGCCAGCGCCGTCCATCCGAAAGGTGCATAGTGAAGCCGCCATCCGGCCAGCTTGGCAATAATCCACGTAACAATCCAGATGCAATGCACGGCCACCGTGAGTATGATTCCGGAGGTTACGGCATGAAAAATGACAGAGCGCCACCACATATTGAGTCTCGGTTTTTCGATTTTGCCTGCAAAGGTAACGGAAAAACGGCGAAAAGGGAAGCGATAGTTTCGATTTTGTCATTAACAAGTGTTAAATGGGACGTTATGTTGGCGAAAAGTGCGTATCTTCGTGGAGTAAAACGACACAAACAACATCAAAACATCACGACTATGCAAAAGACTCTGACAGCCCTTTTGGTGACTCTGGCTCTGTGGCTTCCGGTGCATGCGGAGGGGGAGTGGGTGGACATCGTCAACGGTACACTGTGGCAGGACACCGACGGCAACACCGTACAGGCCCATGCCCCCGGCTTCCTCTGCCGCGACGGTGTGTGGTATATGTGCGGCGAGGATCGCAGCCGGGCCTTTCGCCCCGATGTGAATCTCTACTCTTCGCGCGACCTGGTGCATTGGACTTTCCTCGGTAAAATCATCGAAAACGGCGTCACCGACCCCGAACTGGGCCGCCGCCGCATGATAGAGCGCGCCAAGCTGCTTTACTCGGAGAAGACGGGGAAATATGTCGTCTGGTGTCATTGGGAGTCGCACAACTATGGCGCCTCCGAGGCCGCCTGCTTTGTGGCCGACAGCGTTCAGGGCCCCTACCGTAAGGTTTGGAGCGGACGTCCTCTGGGCATCAAGAGCCGCGACTGCAATGTCTTCACCGACGACGACGGCACGGCGTGGTTCATCTCCACCACAGAGGAGAATCAGCATTTGGGTCTCTTTCGCCTTTCCGATGATATGCTTTCCGTCACAGACCACACGCAGCTCTTTCCCGGCAAGAGCCGCGAAGCGCCTGCCGTTGTGCGTGTGGACGGGCGCTATTTCATGCTCTCTTCGGCCTGCACCGGCTGGCGCCCCAATCAGTGCAAGATTTCCCATTCCGACAGCCTCACCTCAGGTTGGACGCCGTTGGAGAACATTGGTGATGCCGTTGCCTACAGGACGCAGGCTGCCGCCGTGCTCACGATAAAAGGCACGAAGCAGACCACTTATCTCTATGTGGGTGACCGCTGGATGGACCCCGACTTGCCCAATTCCAAGATTATCATCTTCCCCATCACCTTCGACGGCACGGAGTGTCGCTTCCACTACTGTGAGCGTTTCCGCCTCAACCCGGTGACGGGCGAATATCAGATACCGGACTGATGCAGTTGCTGCGCCTGTAGCTATGGAGGAGAAGGAGAGAGTCTATATCGCCATTGACCTGAAGTCGTTCTACGCCTCGGTGGAGTGCGTGGACCGCGGGCTCAACCCTCTCACCACTAACCTCGTTGTGGCTGATTTGAGCCGCACGGAGAAGACCATCTGTCTGGCCGTCACGCCTTCGCTGAAGCAGTACGGCATCGGCGGGCGGGCACGCCTCTTCGAGGTGGTGGAGCGCGTCAGGGAGGTCAACGAGGAGCGCCGCCTCCGTTTGCCCTCGGGCTGCTTCACGGGTTCTTCGTCCGACGACACCCGGCTGCAGGCCCGTCCCGATCTCAAGCTCAACTACCTCGTGGCACCGCCGCGCATGGCGCGCTATGTGGAGGTGAGCCGGCAGATCTACAACATCTATCTGCGTCACGTGGCGCCCGAGGACATTCATCCCTATTCCGTTGACGAGGTTTTCATGGACGTCACCGGCTATCTGCGCTACAACCGCCTCACGCCCCATGAAATGGCGATGAAGATGATTCGCGAAGTGCTTCGCGAGACCGGCATCACCGCCACTGCCGGCATCGGCACCAACCTCTATCTCGCCAAGGTGGCGATGGACATCATGGCCAAGAAGACGCAGCCCGACGCCGACGGCGTGCGCATTGCCGAGCTCGATGAGATGAGCTACCGGCATCTCCTGTGGGACCATCGTCCTCTGACCGCTTTCTGGCGTGTGGGGCGCGGCATTGCGCAGAAGCTGCAGGCCTATGGCATGGACACGATGGGCAAGGTGGCACGCTGCTCGGTCAACAACGAGGACCTGCTCTACCGTCTCTTCGGCGTGAATGCCGAACTGCTCATCGACCACGCCTGGGGTTGGGAGCCTTGCACCATTGCCCAGGTGAAGGCTTATCGCCCCGAGACGAATTCATTCAGCAGCGGTCAGGTGCTCTCCTGTGCCTACGATGCCCGCAGAGCCCGCGTCGTCGTGCAGGAGATGGCCGACGGCCTGGCGCTAAGCCTTTTGGGGCGTCGCATGGTGACGAGTCAGGTGGTCTTGACGCTCGGCTACGACCGCGAGAATCTGGAGCGCCCCGACATCCGCGGGAAATATACCGGCGAGGTGACCAACGACTGGTACGGACGCCCCGTGCCGAAGCATGCTCACGGCACCGCGTCGCTGGAGCATCCCACCTCTTTTTCGGGCGACATCATCCGCGCCGTCATGGCGCTCTACGACCGCATTGTGAATCCCGACCTGCTCATCCGTCGTCTCAACCTCACGGTGGCCCATGTGGTGCCGGAAGACCTTGCGGTGCAGCAGAGGGAGCCGCAGCAGCTCGACCTCTTCACCGACTACGAGGCGGAACAGCGGCAACGGGAGCAGGACGAGGCGCGCCGCCACAAGGAGCGCAGGGTGGAGGAGGCGCGCCTGGCCATCAAGAAGCGTTTCGGCGCCAATGCCATCCTGAAGGGCTTGAATTTTGAGGAGGGCGCCACGGCGCGGGAACGCAACGGACAGATAGGAGGACACAAGGCATGAGCGACACTTACGAAGACATCATCCGTTTGCCCCACCATGTGTCCGCGAAGCATCCCCGGATGCCGATGGAGGCGCGTGCGGCGCAGTTTGCTCCCTTTGCGGCGTTGAAGACCAACGACGGGCGCGAGGAGGAATCTTAACCTTAGATTGTCAAGCGGCTTTTCACTTCGCGGGGATGACGTATAAGGCGCGATTCCTGTTGAAGTCCACCATCCACTGATCCACGACGATATGGTCGTCCAGTGCCTTTATATATAAGGTGTGGCGTCCTTTTGTCAAACGGACCGGTGTCTGTTTCTGCGCCTGACACCGCAGCACGTTGCGTTTCCATTCCTCCGAGCGGTAGGGCTCCTTCAGTGAGATGACGGTCGGTGCGCCGTCGTCTAATCTCACCTCATAGCGCAGGTCGCCCCTGTCGCCCGGCTGCGTGGGAATCAGTGCGGTGCGCACGACGGCGTCGCCCTCGGCAGGGCTGTCGAAGTCGTAGGCGAGTGTGCTGCCTTTCTCCAGAGCAACAGCCTGCATGGAGTGCCCCAACATGTCGATCACGGTACATGAGCCGCTGCAGCGATCATACCGACAGGCGTTGCGCGCTATGTATGGTCCTGCAGAAGGATGTTGCGGCAACCGGGTGTGTGCATCCGGTGCAAAGACCGGCAGATTGCGGGGCGAAGCCGACATCAGACCTTTCCACTTGCCGCCGTTCATCGTGTTGTAGTGCTCGGTGAGTTGCTGTATCTCTTCGTATGCCCGGCGGCTCTGCTCTTCATCGCCGAGCATCTTTCGTGTCATTGCCGCAGAGGCGTGCACAGGATACAGGATGTGAGCGAAATAGGCATCCCTCCTGTGCTCCGGCACCATCCGGCTATAGACCTCCGCGGTGGCTTCGATGCGGGCAAAGTCGTTCATGCGCTCAAAAGCCTGCTTCCGGCTGAACTCTGTCGTTGTGGGAACAGACTTGCCGCCGGGATATTTCTTTTTGTCCAGCTCCACCTGTGTCCACCCCATGAATTCGGGGCGACGGATGCCGTTCAGGCGATACAGCTCCCGCACGGCCGGCGCAATGGCGTGCCCCGTTTCCGCTCCGAACTGGCTGACGAGCCATTGTTCGAGGTGTTTCCCTATTGTCGCAGGAGTCACGGCGTCAATGTCCCAAGCCATATCCAGGAACAGCTCCAGGTCGTAGGCCGCCACCTTCGGGTCGTGCACATTGGCAATCCAGAGCCTGCGGCAGTTGTGGTCCCAGGCGGCCTTCATCTCACTGTATATCAGGCCCGGCTGCGTCGTTGTGAGCCACAGGTAGTCGTGCGGACGGCCCCAGTAGCTGAGGTGGTAATAGACGCCTCCGCCGCCACTCCGCCCCTGCTGCGCCGCGTCGGGCAGACGGGTCAGATAACCGTAGTTGTCGTCGCACCACATGAGGGTGACGTCGTCCGGCACCTTCAGGCCGCTCTCGTAGATCTCCAGCACCTCCTTGTAGGGAATGAAGACCTGCGGCACTCGCGCCACATCCCTGCTGTAGTGTTTCCTGATGAGCTCCCGCTGGTCGTCAATGACCTGTTGCAGCCCTTTCAGTTTCTCCTCCGGCGTTGTCACGCCCTCCATTGACCCGTCGTGGATGCCCCGCATGCCGAGTGTGAACAGCGCCTCCGACCCCTTCACGTCCTTCAGGCGCTCCGTCCAATAGCGCTTCACCGCGTCGCGATTGGTGATGTAGTTATAGGCGCCGCGCTCCTTCACGCTCCACTCCGCCACGTTGTTGCGCAACAAGGGTTCGCAGTGGCTCGTACCGATGAGAATGCCGAAGGAATCGGCCATTTCTTTGTTGCCCTCCACGGTGAAGAAGCCCGGACTCACTTCGTGCATTGCGGGCCAGAGGGTGTTGGCGCGCAGCCTCAGCATCAGTTCGAAGAGCCGCTTGTAGGTCTGCGGCCCCATATTGTCCGGCGACCAGCGGCGCAGGCTCCAGTCTTCGTCGTTGATGAAGATGCCCCGATACTGCACGGAGGGCGTGTGCTCCAGACGAAATGTGTCCGGCAGCGACAGCCTGTTGCGGCTGTAGGGACGCACATCGCCCCACCACACCCAAGGCGAGACGCCGGCCATGCGGCTCAGTTCCAGCAGTCCGTAGGCAGTTCCGCGTGCGTTGTGTCCTTCAACGATGATTTTGCCCTTGTTTACGCTGATGCAGAATCCGTCGTCGTCGCCATTGCCCTGCACGATGCGTATGACGCCGTCCCGTGAGGCGACGGCCCTCTTGCCTGTCACAGCCTCCATGTCGCTCTCAAAGAGGCGCAGCGCCTGTTGCACGACGGGTGCCACGCGGCCTTCCGTGTGATAGCTTACGGCGGCGTTGCCGTCATACCACACCGCATCGGCTCCGGCCGACAGCGCCACGGTGGTAAGCAATATAAGAAGAAGCGGTTTCATCATATGATAATGTTTTGCTGTTCGTCCATTCTTCCGCGGGGTAGAGAAGTCCTCTAAATAGTGATTATTTTATCGCAAAAGTACGATAAAATATATTCTCCTCCAAATTTTCTCCGCTTAATCTTTTGTTTGTGTGCAAAAAGAAGCGGAGCGACTTTCTCAAGCCACTCCGTCCGTTCGTTAACAAATATCTATTCTACCTTGCAAAAAATATAGTCATACTTATTTTTGCGATTCAGTAGGGGATAATGTAACCCTTAATCATTAATCGTGAACCCTTAACCGCAATTTACCACTCTTCCCAGGCATCGGGGTTTTCGAGGAGAGAAGCGAGCAGAGCCTCAAAAGTCGGCTTCAAGGGAACGGTGGCGTCGTTTCAGACGCTTATTTTTGGCGCACATTCTGCTTTTGAATCTATACTGCAACAAGTTTTTCACCGAACGTATGGATGGCATACTTTATTTGCTGCAATCGCTCCGGACTCGGTTTCTTTATTCCGTAGATATACTTTGCCAAGAGACTTTTATTGATTCCGATATACTTTGCCATTTCGGAAACATTCAACTGAGGAAATTGCCTGAAAATATGGCCCACCTCGTTCTCCGGATTGGGCTCTGCTGTTTCGTAGAAGTTGGTGATGTGGATATCTTCGTCCAATGTTTCCCATCGGATATCATCACCGAATCTTCCAATCTTAAAGTCTTGACGTTCTCTTTCGCCAGCCTCTTTCAGTGTTGGGAACGCCTCAAGCGGACGGCTATAGGTCTCTCCACTGTCCGTCAAAATGAAGATTCTCCCTTTCTCGAACCACACATTAACTATTTTTTCCATAACCCTTAGTCTTTACTATCCATGTGTTCCTTCCATTTCTCAATAAACTCTTCCCTAAAGGTTTCGCACATTACCTGTGCTTTCTTGATGTCTTTTGACTTCATTCCCTCATTTTTTATCAGCGTTACCTGGGGTTCTAATGCAAATTTTGCTCTTCCATCACCGTTTTCCACATGGACGTGGATAGGCGAATGCTCTTCTGAGTAGAAATAGAACCTTAGGCCGAAGGCAAGTAGTATTGTTGGCATGTTCTTTTTCCGCAAATGTAGGGATAATTTCTTATCCCCGCAAGTAAAAATAGGATTTTCTTCAAAAAAGTTTTAGTTTTTTGTTTATGAGAGTTGAAAAACAGAAAAAAGCGGAGCGACTTTCTCAAGCCACTCCGTCCGTTCACGTTAACAAATATCTATTCTACCTTGCAAAAAATATAGTCATACTTATTTTTGCGATTCAGTAAGGGATAATGTAACCCTTAATCATTAATCGTGAACCCTTAACCGCAATTTACCATTCTTCCCAAGCGTCGGGAGACTTAATGACCTCGCGGGCTTCTGGCGCTGCATTTTGAGGGAATGAATCCTCGGTGTTAATCGTTACATTTGATTCAACGAGTAGATTATTGCATACATTCAAAGCAACAACCGTTGTTTCGGGTTTGATATATGTCTTTTTCATGTTTGTATTATGACTAGAGTTTGCTCCCTCGGGACAAAACCCGAGAGAGCTATACCTTATTAATGTATTAGTTCAACTTCTTACCGTTAGCATCATACTTCACACCGTTCTTCACGAGAACAATCTTACCATTGATGAGGTACTTGCCGTCCTTCAGAGCATTAGCCTCAGGAGCTGCTGCTTCAATGGTGTTGATGGCAGTGGGATCTTCGCCATCGAAGGCAATCGTGAGACGAGCACCGGTAGATGCAGGAACATTCAAATATGCCTTGCCTGCGGGAACGGTTACCGAATAATTTCCCGTAAGAGGACGGAATTCAGCGGTTCCTCCATTATTATACAACAAGTAGTGATTCTCATTCTTTGACAGAGTTTCGCCATTCGGGCAACCAACGAGCTTGTTACCATCGATTGCATCGCCGGAAGCAGCAACGGGAATAGTGATTGTTGCGGAGGGAGTGCCCTTCAGCATCAGGCCTTCTCCGGCAGCAACAGTTGCATCCGTTGATGTCATCGTCACCTTGCTGGCATCCGTAGCAGAAGCATAATATGCCTTAACATCGCCCTCAGAAGCAGTCAAGTCAGACAGGTCAAGAGGATATACACTGGAGAATGTTGTCCAACCGGTAGCGCCTATAGTAGCTGATGCTGTTTTGGGAGCGTACTGTGTCAATGTCCAGCTCCTAAATGGCATCCAAACAGAACCAATAGAACCTGTCAAACCGACAGACAACGTCAAATCCTCTTTTTCGCCTACGTATACGTAAAGAGTGTTAAGATAAGCGTCGGAAGTTTCAATGGCATTAACAAAAGCCGTACGAGAATTGGGGTAACTTGTGTTGTCACACCAATTTTTCAATTGTACCGTGTTTCTTCCAGATTTTGTTTCTGCTCCAATAAATGCTATAATATTTGTTTCGTCCTTAGCTCTCTGTGCTCCTTCGGAATTACCATAACGATAGCAGGCCTGGAGTGTAACTTTATATATACCCTCCGGCAGTCCGGAAATCGTTTGCCTAAGACCGCCGGTACCATTATAAACCTCTGCAGCGCCATCTTTTACCGTTGGATTAGCGTGTCCATTAACAGAATACTGAGTTGTTGTCCATCCGTTCATGTTAGCAGAAAGATCTGCATTATTAATTTTTTCTTTGTAATCAATTGCAACGAGATTACTTGCCAGAGCACTCTCCAATTCAGAAAGATTTGTTACTCCTGTCAAACCGGCAGAAGTGGCAATATCCACAGCTGTGCCGTTAATGCGAGCTGTAATAAACTCATTATACTCAGATTTTGACATCAGTTGCCACCTCGTCGCATCTGCAACATTAGTTGTTGTGGCAATGTATCCATATGGACGATATTTGTCGGTGTACATCTCCATTACGACATAATCACTGGTCGTCTTTTTTATATAGAAATTATCGTCATCTGCTTTTTCAAAAATCCAACTAAATGCCTCTCCGACAGGCCTGTCGGTATATCCAGAACTTGCCAAGTACACGTCAGAATTAGCAGAAAGTGATGCATCTATAGTTTTGAGCCAATAACCGCCATCCGGCTGCAATGTGGCTTGGAAAGCGACACCATAGATTTCTGTCACACCTTCCGTTCCGTAGTTTCCGCCACGCGTTAAGAACACGCCTTCGCTACGATTACCTTTGTCGTTGACGGCTTTCAGGTAATAAGTCCCTTCATCAATGGAGCCTGAGATACAAGTCCAAGACAATGCCTGTGTCGAAGAGCTCTTAACATAATAACAACCGTCAAAGTCACCACTCTCAAGGGGAGTCGTCACACTACTTCCGTCTTCTATCAAAATGGTGGGATCGGCAGTTACTACAATGTTAGCCAGATTCGTAGCTGACATTGTATATGTTCCTTTGGGGAAATCTATGCGATACCATTTACCGGCCTCCATTTCATCTCCTCTTGCTATGGTCGATGTAATCGTTGAAAAGTTGGGGCCATAGTATTTCAGCTGGAAGTTATCAAAGATACACCACAGGTTTGTGTTGGTTTCCAGTTTTGCTCCAACAACAGGACTGTCATATGTTACGTTACCCTCAATCTCTTCTATCGTATAAAGGCCGCTGGTAAAGGAGCCAGATGCATCGGACATACTATCTTCGCTGCCTGTCTTAATGGGGAAGGTTCTAATGTTATTTTCTACTCCATTAAAGTAGAAATAAGGCAAATGTTCATTGTCGGAGCCGTCTTGGCGATAGAATCCCTGTGCGGTGAGACCGTATTTTCCTGCAGGAGCGTTAGAAAGCGTTTGGCTCAAAGTGAAAACTGCGTGGTAGGATTCTGCACAGTTGTTTACTTCATTGCCTCCACTTAAATTCTGATTACTTGCAACCATTGACCATGAAGACTTACGCAAGTCATTTCGGTTAAAGTTGGCATCGCCAATCAAGAACGTCGCATCCACCGGATTCGCTTTTGTGGCAGAGGAAAGTACAGAAAGGCGGGATGCCAAAAGTGCATCAGGCGTTACTAACTGCCAATAAGACTTATTGTCTGAAATTGCTCCACTGAATGCCAGCGAAACGCATTCTTCTCCATTACCACTAGAAGCGAGGTAGTTTTGGCCATCTGATGTAATAGCATATTTACCCTCACCCATATCAATAAAATAATATGTTAGAGCATTACCATCACACCACAAGTCATTCAAAAATTGTTTATTTCCTCCGTTGTTTATTTTTGTATCAATACTATATCCACCAGCCGATGCTCTCAAAACTAAATCCAAGCCATAAACGTTGGTAATGGCGTGTACGCCATATGTTTTGCCTGCTGCAAAATATTCGTTGTTAGCAACGTTCTTCAGGTAATATGTTCCGGGGGTAATTGCAACAGATACCTTTTCAATGGAAATGGTACCAGTTGCTGACGTCTTGAAATAGAAATCACCCAATGCACATACAATGCGCGAATATCCGTCAGAACCAATCGTTGTGGAGGCAAAATCGTCGTCCGTTGTTTTCTTGGCCGCCTCTTGAGTATATGAGATCATGGTGCCTTCTGCCGCTGTAATCTTATAAATACCGTCGTAAGCGCCCGAGAACCTATACCACTGTCCTGCTGTTGCAGTAGCTCCGCTGGTAATGTCTGTCGAAACTAATTGGACCTGTGAACCTACTTCTTCTATGTATTCTGCATATGTGGCAGCTACCCTTACAATCGAAGCACACCCTATAGCGCTCCAGTTTGCTCCGGCTGCAGCCGTCTTTACTCCAAATTCTATCGGGCCTGCCTCAGTGAGAGTAACGACCTGCGAAACATACTTACTGGTAGCGTTATTTAGAGGATATGTGGTTTGTTTGTCGTTGGCATAGAAAAATGCGTTATTCATGGTGCCATCTGCTAATGCGCTCGCTCCCTCCACGCCATTAGCCGCTGCAGACATACAAGAAGCCTTGACAATATACACGCCGGCTGGTACATTTACCGTTTGATACCGTTTCTTTCCATAATGGCCGCTATTGCCACGATAACGCTCAGAATGCTTATAAGGCCAATCGCCTTTATTCACGTTATTCGTCAGTTCTGAATTTTGTGTCGGGTCTGCTGTATCATCTTCATCATAATACCAGGAGCCTTGATTGATCAGGTCCGTGTAATCTACAGGATTTGATACGCTTGCTGGACCTTCTTCACCGTCAGTTTTAAAAATATGTACGGCACCAGTCAGCAACCAAGCTGTGGAACCCGATCCGACATTCGCATTTGCACATAATCCAAAGCTGACCTTTCCTGCAGTTGCCTCAGACAACGTTATATCTACAGACAACGTCTGCCATAAATGTTTCTCAAATGACTTTATATTATTATAGACAGCAGTTCCGCTAGTAGGGATCCATCCAAATCGGTTCTCTCGAATTGTTTTTGTATCACCAACATTGATTACATCAAAAGTTAGTCTATAATTTCCCGCCGGCAAAGTTATTTCATCACTGGTATAATAGGAATCAGCATTCCATCCACCAATAGTTGCAACTGCATACCCCGATGTATTACCATACTTATCACGGCTAACATTTGTAACTTTTTGCGTGCCAAGTTTTGTCGTTTTACCATATTCGCAACGTCCCTCATAATGTGTGCCGTTGGAAACATTTGTCCATCCGTTAAGGTTTTCTGCGAAAGTAGAATTAGGAAGATACGTACTAGTCACATCTGTTCTTGCCTGCACTCCGATCATTGTCAGCAGTGTGCACAACAAAAGAAATAGTTTTCTTTTCATAGTGTTTTAAGTTTAATTAAGTTAGTATTTAATGTTTGTTTTCTTCATTTTCAGTGCCGAAACCCTGCAAAAAAGTCCCATTCTATCGGCCGACAGAATGGAACACAAAAAAGCCCCGCACGAAACGGGGCTGTATTTAGCAAAAAATATTTACAAGAGTCGGATTTGG